>JBDNCK010000134.1:0-5508 GCA_046719675.1 Sphingomonadaceae bacterium
GACGACCGGATTCTCCCGCGCCAGCACCATGCGGCTCTTCGTGAAGTCGATGAACTGCGCCTCGTCTTCCAGCAGGCGCTGCGCCGCGGCCTGGCCGTCGGCCGACGCAAGCGCTGCGACCATCGCTTCTTCGCTGTCGAACCAGAGTTCGGCATGGCCGTCATAGGCCGGGCGTTCGAGTGGCCGGCTCGCGTGGAAAGCTTCGTCGAGCGCGGTCTCGACACTGTGGGCCTGCACATAGCGGCGGATGCCGAGCACGGGTGCGGCCTGCGCCACCAGCGGGGCATGTACCTCGCGCCAGTAGCGCTGGAAGGCCTCCCGGCTCATGCCCTCCTTGCGCGCGAGCGAGTAGATGAGCTTCAGCATCAGGCGCTTGCCAGCTTCTGGAGCTGCTCGCCCATCATGCGGTGCATGAGGTTGATGGCCTTGAGCGGCCGCACCATCACCTTGAAGTGAATGATGCGTCCCTCCGGATCGAAGGTGATCATGTCGATGCCATTCACGGTCAGTCCTTCGACGACATTGGTGAACTCGAGGATCACGCCGTTGGCGGAGCGCCATTCCCCGACATAGGTGAAGCCCTCGCCGCCCAGCACCTGCTCGGCGCTGGAGAGATATTTGAACACGATGTCCCGCCCGCGCTGCGGCGTGTGGACGACGGGGCTTTCAAACACGGCATCGGGGTGCAGCCAGTCCCACAGGGCCCGGGGATCGGGGTTGCTGACATGGGCGTGCCAGCGCGCGACCAGCGCATCGAGATCAGGGTTGGCCATGGCTGCAGCCATAGCGCAGCCACCAGGCCTGTCCATCCGCGCAAGGGAGAGGGTGCGCCCTGTCCCGCGCCTGGCGCCTCGGGGGCGCTGCGGCAGGCCGCGAAAGCCTGCCGCGCCGCGCCTTCAGATCAGTATTTCACCGAGCAGCCATAGGGCCGGCTCGTCGGGGTCGCCACCGGGCGGCCGGCCCGCAGGTCGGCAAGCGCTGCCGTCACATGGTTGCGCGCCCTGGCGATGTCGGCGCTGTCGGCCGAGGGAATGTCGTCGATGCCGCCGGCATAAACGAGCGTGCCCTGGGGATCGATGACGAACATGTGCGGAGTCGTCTTGGCGTCATAGGCGCGCCCGATCGTCCCCTTGGGATCGGGGATGAAGGCAGTTGCCGCCACGCCATTCTGGCTCATGTAGGCGTTGGCCTGCTGCGGGGTCATGTGGCCCTGCTTGCCGGGCGCGCCGCTGTTCACCACCAGCCAGACGACATCATTCCGGCGCGCCTCGGCCTGCAGCTTCTGCATCGCCCCGGGCTGGTAGAACTTCACCACGAAGGGGCATTCCGGGTTGAACCACTCCAGCACCACGGTCTTGCCGCGGAAATCCGAGAGGCTGTGTGTCTTTCCGTTGCTGTCGGTGGCCGTAAACGCCGGTGCCGGCTGGCCGACGACGGGGGCAGCGGCGGCCGGCGCGGCGGCAAGGGCCGCAAGTGCTGCGAGCGTGGCAAACATCTTCATCATGGCAGTCTCCCTAGTGGCGTCAGGCTGAACGGTCGCTTGCCAGCCCGGTCAGCATGTCCACGGTCAGCAGTTGTGGAAGCTCGCGAACAGAGCCGTCCGGACCGAAGTAGAGATAGAGCGGGATGCCCGCGCGCCCGCGCGATTCAAGGAAGCGCGCGATGTCGGGATCCGGCCGGGTCCAGTCGCCCACCATCACGGTGATCCCGGCCTGCTCGAAGGCTTCGGCGACCTTCGCGCTCGACAGCGCCCCGCGCTCGTTCACCTTGCAGGTGATGCACCAGTCGGCCGTGAAATAGAGGAAGGTTGGCGTGCCGTCCGCCTGGAGGCGGGCAAGCGCGGCAGGCGAGAAGGAGACACCCTTGAGCGCAGCCGGCGCCGCGGCGGTGGCTGCCTGTGCGGCGCCATCCGCCGCAAGGCGCGGCAGCAGGGCGGGCGCGCCGATCGTGGCGGCAAGCGCCAGAACAACGGGGCCTGCCACCCGCGCCATCCGCGCCTGGCGCAGGCCGATCCACCACAGGCCAAGGGCAAGCAGAAGGGCAGCGAGCAGACCGAAGGAGAGGGCATTGACGCCGGCCTGCCGCCCGAGCACCCAGGCCAGCGCGACCGCCGTCAGCAGCATCGGCACCGCCAGTACCCGACGGAAGGTCTGCATCCACGGGCCCGGGCGCGGCAGCAGGCGCCTGAGCGCGGGCACGAACCCGACGGCAAGGAAGGGCAGGGCAAGCCCCAGGCCAAGGCCTGCAAACACCGCAAGCCCTGCCGCGGTCGGAAGCACCAGCGCTGCGCCGAGTGCGCCTGCCATGAAGGGTCCGGTGCAGGGCGTTGCCACGAAGGCCGCCAGCACCCCGGTGAAGAAGGCGCCGCGGCTTCCGGGCTGGGCGGCCAGACCCTGCCCGGCGTTGACGGAGCCAAGATTCACTTCGAACAGGCCAGCAAAGTTGAGCCCGATCGCCAGCACCAGCAGCAGGAGGAACAGGATCACCCGCGGGTCCTGGAGCTGGAAGGCCCAGCCCGCCCCCTGTCCGGCCCGCGCAAGAGCAATGGCGACGGCGCCGAGCGCCACGCAGGACAGCACGACACCGGCCGTATAGGCGAGGCCCTCGGCGCGCGCGGCAAGCGCGCTGGTGCCCGATTTGGCAAGGCTCATCGCCTTGAGGCTCAGGATCGGGAACACGCAGGGCATCAGGTTGAGGAGCAGCCCGCCAATCAGCGCAAGGCCAAAGGCAGCGCCAAAGCCGGGGCCCGCGCGCGGCTCGCCCGCAGGGGCAAGCGGCTCGCCCGCCGGGGGCACCGGGCCGGGAGCGCCGGAAATCTGGAAACCCGTGACGGCGTTGCCGCGCTCCACTCGCAGCACGCCCGACAAAAGAGCGGGGGCGCCGGTTGCCGGCAGGTCCGTCTCGATCACCAGCGCCTGCGGCGTGCGCATGACCTGCTGGACGGAGGCTGCCCGCACCATCGTCTCGTCATCGGCGAAGAAATGCGCGGCAGTCACGCCTTCGGTGGCGCCCATGGGCACGGCGATGCGGATTCGCGCGCCTTCCGCCGTGAAGCGTGCCGGCTCGGCAAGCGGGATGGGAAGGGCAGCGCGCGCGGCGGCAAAGCGCGCGGCCACCCGGGCATCGGGCGCGCCGTCTCCCACCTGCAGCGGCAACTCCAGCGTGGCCGATTCCGGCACGCAGATGCTGTCGTCGCACACCAGCCAGTCGAACCTGGCCTTCAGAAGGAACGCACCGCTGGCATCCTGCGGCACCGCGACATCGGCGAGCAGGATCGATTCGCCTTCGAAGACATGGTTCATGATCCCTTCGACCACGAAGGTCTTGGGAACCGGGTAGCGGAAGGGCCCGGCTGCAAAGCCGGCCGGCAGATCCCACGTTGCGCGGGTTTCGATGCCGCTGTCGCCCGGGTTCTTCCAGTAGGTGTGCCAGCCGGGCCGCGCCGTCATGGCAAGCGCCACGGTGAACGTGTCGCCGGCGCGCGGGGCCGTACTTTCGGCCAGCAGCTCCACCCTGGTATTGGGCTGCTGGGAGACGGAGGCGGCCATGGCCGGCCCATGCGCGAGCCCGAGCGCCAGCGCCAGAGCAAGGATCAGCCGGGTCAGCATTGCCCGCCCAGATAGGGCGATTGGGCGGCAAGGCCAAGCCTGCCGTCCCCGGTGCGACCCCTGCAGGCGGCAGGCGGCGATGGCCAGCGCCATCGCCTGCCCCGATTAGCGCTTCGAGAACTGGAAGCTGCGACGGGCCTTGGCCTTGCCGTACTTCTTGCGCTCGACCACCCGGCTGTCGCGGGTGAGGAATCCGGCCTGCTTGACCGTCGTGCGCAGCGCCGGCTCGAAGCGGGTGAGCGCCTGGGCGATGCCATGCTTGACGGCGCCAGCCTGGCCGGAAAGGCCGCCGCCCGTTACGGTTGCGACCACATCATACTGGCCTTCGCGCTCGGCCACCTGGAAGGGCTGGTTGATGATGAGGCGCAGCGTCGGCCGCGCGAAATAGACCGTCTGATCGCGGCCGTTCACTTCCACCTTGCCAGTGCCCGGCTTCAGCCAGACGCGGGCAACCGCGTCCTTGCGCCGGCCGGTTGCATAGGCGCGGCCGAACTTGTCGAGGATCTGCGGTCGCAGCGCCACCGGCTCGGCCACTGGATCCTGGGTCATCGCGCCAAGGTCGGCCAGGGTTTCCATCGTCTCGCTCATCTCAGGCGCTCACCTTGTTCTTGCGGTTCATGCCCGCCACATCGAGGACTTCCGGGTTCTGGGCGGCATGCGGATGCTCGGGCCCCTTGAACACGCGCAGGTTGCGCATCTGCTGCCGTCCGAGCGGCCCGCGGGGGATCATGCGTTCGACGGCCTTCTCGATGACCCGCTCCGGGAAGCGGCCTTCCAGCAGCTTGTCGGCGCGCACTTCCTTGATTCCACCCGGATAGCCGGTGTGGCGATAATAGACCTTCTGGGATGCCTTGCGGCCGGTGAAGCGGACCTTCTCGGCATTGATGATGATGACATTGTCCCCGCAGTCGACATGCGGGGTGAAGGTCGGCTTGTGCTTGCCGCGCAGGCGGTTGGCGACAAGGGAGGCCAGCCGCCCGACGACAAGGCCGTCTGCGTCGATCAGGATCCATTTCTTGGTGACGTCGGCGGGTTTCGCAGACGCCGTGCTTCTGGTCAGCATGGGAATCTCGTTTCGGAAGAGTTGAGCTTCGACGGCAGCGCCACTAGTTGGGACCGGGCGGAAGGTCAAGGAAAACCGTGCAAAAGGAGCTGTGGTATCAGGATACCTCAGTCCAGTGTCGCCTCCCTTGCCCAGGCGAGATAGGCCGGAAGCGTCTGCACCACAGGCCAGACGGCAATCGCGGGCACTGCATAGCCATGCGCTTGGGCAATGGCGGCCACCAGCGCATCTGCCCGTTCCGCCATTGTCTTGAACAGCGCGGGCGTTTCCTGCGCCTCCTCGATCGCGCCTTCCCAGCGATAGATGGAGGAGCAGGAGCCGAGGATGTTGACGCAGGCGGCAAGCCTTGCCTCCACCATGGCGCGTCCGATCCGCGCGGCTTCCTCGGCGCTGGCAAAGACGGCATAGACGCTGACGAGGCTGCTCATCGCGCGGCGGCGCCGTGGGCGACCGGCCTGCCGGCGCTGTGCGCCGCCCAGGCGGTGGTGGCAACCACCAGCGCGCCCACCCCCTGGTGCGCAACCGCTAGCCACAGCGGCATCGCCAGCACGACGGTTGCAATCCCGAGCAGGATCTGCAGCCCGAAGGCGGAATGGAGCGCAAGCGAGGCCGCCCTGTCTCCGGCGGCGCGCGCGCGGCGGGCAAGAAGCACGAGCGCCACCACCGCAACAAACGCCCACCATCGGTGCAGAAAGTGTGTCAGGAACGGGTCATCCGCAAGGCTGATGAGGCCCCGCCATTCCACGCCTTCGGGAAACAGCCGCCCGTTCATGAGCGGCCACGTCGACGACACATGGCCTGCGCGCAGGCCCGCAACCCAGGCCCCGAGCAGCAGCT
>JBDNCK010000135.1:0-5462 GCA_046719675.1 Sphingomonadaceae bacterium
CAGCATCTCGCCGGCCATGGTGCGCGCCCGCTCACCGACAAAGGGCGCCTCGCGCACGCGCTTCACCTGGTTCACCAGCAGCACCTGCCCGCCCTGGACCGGAGCGGGGAACATGAAGAGTTCCTGGGGCTTCTCCCTGAGCAGCCCGCCGATTGCCTTGACAAAGGCCGGGTTCGAGCCGAGCGTGTCGATCTGGCTGTCGGTGCGCCGGAAATCGATGTTGCGGCGGCGGAGTGCTGCCTCGACCCCTTCCATGGTCTTGATGCCCATCAGCTCCTTCTGCAGCTCGTCGAACTCCTCGGTGCGCGGGAACTGGATCTGGTCGACCTCCCAGATCTTGCGATTGGCGAACATGTCGGGATTTTCCGCCATGAACTTGTCGATATCCTCCCGGCGTGGCTGCGGCACCTTGCCGGCGATGTCGGCGGCAAGCGCCTGCACGAGCAGCTGTTCCGACGCGCGGCGTTCCTGCAGGCGGAAGTTGGGCGACTGGTCGAGCTTGCGTTCCTTTGCCACCTGCATGAGCATCCGCCGCGTGATGATGTTCTGCAGCGCCGCCTGCTCCGCCTCGCGGCGGCTGACGTTGGGCGGGATCTGGGCGCCGGCAAGCTCGGCGTTGACTTCAAGGGCCGTGATGTCGGTGCCATCCAGCCGCGCGACGACCTGCCCCGACGGCGTGCCTCCGCCGCCTTCCTTCTTGTCCCCGCAGGCCGCAAGGCCGAGCGCCAGGACGCCGGCCAGCAGCACCGCGCGCAGGGGCATGCTGCGGTTGCCGTCTGCCGCTGCTGGCGCCTTGAGGAAATTGAGACCCGTCATCGTGCGTCCTTTCGGGGGGGAGAATGCGTTCGGAATCGCGCGTTCCATGCGCCGGATTTCAGCTTCGTGAAAGCCCCAGCATGGCCCGCAACATGGCGCCGGCCTTGTCCGGCTGCCCGCGCAGCAGGCGCCGGAGGATGAGACCCATCGCAAGCGGATACTGCAGCGGCCAGAGCAGGGGGAAGTTGCGGCGGTAGAACTTGATGCGGCTGCGCATCAGATAATATTCCGAAAGGGCCGAACGATGGCCCCTGCGCGTGGAGGAACCGATCGAGCCGCCTTCCTTGTGATAGACGATGGCGCCATTGGCAAAGGCGATTGCAAACCGGCCGCGATTGCGCACCGACCAGTCCATCTCCTCGAAATAGAGGAAATAGCTTTCCTCCATGTAGCCGACGGTCTCGAGGAAGGCGCGGCTGACCGCAAGCGAGGCCCCAAGGACGAAATCCGTTTCCTGCGCCACCTTCTTGGGATCGAAGGGCCGGTTCACCGGCACGTTGAGCCCGATCCCCCGGCTCATGCCGGTGAGCAGCCTGAAGCGGTGGCCGTTGAGCGCCTGCCAGTGACCGGGGCGGTGATAGTAGCGCACCTGCGTGCCGCACATCCCGACCTTGTGGGTGGCATCCATCCGCGCCACCAGTGCGCCCACGGCGCCCGGATCGGGGATCGCGTCATTGTTGAGGCACCAGCAATAGGAGATGCGCGGATCGAGCAGCGCATGACGCATGCAGACATTGTTGCCGGCGGCAAAGCCGATGTTCTCGCCCGAGGCGATGATCGTCAGCAGCTCGTCGCCCGGCGGCGTGGTCGCGGCCTCGTCGGGAGTGAGCAGGCGAACGGGCACCGGCTTTGCAAGCGGTGGATGGGAGAGCCGCCGCAAGGGGCCCGCCGGTGGCTCCCAGGGTTCGGCACCCGATGCCCAGGCGAGGATTCGCTCGACCGAGCCGTCGTCCGACCCATTGTCGATGACGAGGACGCGCGGCAGCACCTTGGAGCGGAGGATCGCCTCCAGGCACTCGAGCGTGTCGCGCCAGCCGTTCCAGTTGACGATGACGACCGCAAGCCGGGGCTGCACGGCCGCAGCGGCAGGCACCACCGGAGCGCCTGCGGCCTCGACCGGGCCCTCGAGGGTGCGTGGCATCTGGTTCATGGTCACCGGTTCCAGCTCACTGCCTCGCCCAAACGGCCGGAAGCGTGCGCGCTTGCGAGCCGCCACATGTCAAGCCCCTTGAAGAAGCGCACGGCCATCAGCACGCCATAGCCCTTCAGCCGGTTGGCCAGTCCCTCGATCCGGTCGGTCGTTGCCATCCTGACGCCCATGACGGGCCCCGACACCATGGTTGCAAGGGCCGCCAGCCGGAACATCGCCAGCGAGCGGCCTTCGGCGAGGTGCCGGGTCAGCTTCTGTCGCGCCACCCGCTCCGTCTTGCGGCGGACAGCCTCGACATCGGGGCGGGCCGGATGCCAGGCCAGCATGCCCGGGACATAGCGCGGCTTGTGGCCAAGCGCGGTTGCCCGTTTCCCGAAATCGATGTCCTCGGGCGTGTCGATCGGGCCGAACGGGCCGGCGGCCTCGAAGACCTGGCGGTCCATCATGAGGTTCGCCGTTACCGAATAATTCTCCCTTTCGATGTAAATCTTCTGCCGGAAGGAAAACGCCGCCTCGAAGGCTTCGACGCCGGTCGGCTGGCGGGGGTCGGCAAAGCCGATCCGGACATCGCCACCCACCGGCCGGCTGCGATCCTGCTGCAGTGCTGCCAGTCCGGCTTCCAGCCAGCGGGGATGCACGACGACGTCGGCATCGATGAAGCACAGGCTGTCGGAGCGGGCTGCAGACACGCCAACATTGCGGGCCGGGCCCGGGCCCGGCTCGACGGTGCGCAGGAACCGCACCTCGGGCCAGGCAGCCATGACCTCGGCCATGGGGACCGTGGAGCCATTGTCCACCACGATGACCTCGAACCAGCCGAAGTCGAGAATCTGCGCGGCAAGCGATGCCAGCGCCTGGTGCAGAAGGTCGGGCGTGTTGAGATGCGGGAGGATGACGCTTGCGCGCGGCGGCCGGTCGGGATCGGCCCCTTTTGCGGCAAAGCGCGTGGGGCTTGCGGACTTCTGCTCCGCCATCGCTGCTGCGTCAGCCATCCCTACTGGCCGGACCTTGCGAGTGCGGCCGACAGGGTGAGAAGCTGGGCCACGCCCTGGGTCCGGAACCGGTAGCGCGGCTCGCGCCCGTTCTCGCCTTCCGACCGGTCGAAGAGATCGATGGGTCCGACAAAGGCCTGGAGGGCATCCCGCAGGGCGGCCGAAGCGGTTCCCGGAAGCTCGGTTGCCAGATCCTCGGCGGTGAACCAGCCATCCGGCGTGCCCGACGCACGGGCCGCGGCAATGAGAACGGGCCAGGCCCGCTGCACCTCACTGCGCGCGAGCAGCCGCTGGATGCGGCCGGGCAGCCCGGCGTTCCACTCGGCCAGCACCGCCTGGGTTCCGGCCAGCACGTCGGCGGGCGTGACTTCCGCGCGTCCCTCGTCAAGCGCCAGCAGGGCCGCGCGCGAGCCGAGCAGACGCACGAGATAGGGCGAGCCGGCCGCCATCCGGCCGACCAGTTCCCGCGCCCCGGCTGCAAAGATCATGCCGGTGGCCCCTTCGGCACGGGCCAGGATGTCCTCCATGTCCGCCGGGTCCATCGGGCCGACGCCGAGCCCGACGATGTTGCGCCGGATGGAGGGCGTGAACCCGACCAGCTCGTCGAGATTGGAGGCAACGCCGGTCAGGACGAGCTGCACGCGCGCTGCGCGATCCGAGAGATTCTTGATGAGCTCGGCAACGTCGCGGCGGAAGGCCGGGTCCCGCACCCGGTCATACTCGTCGAGGATCAGGATGACGCGCGTGCCGACGATGCGCCCGAACAGTTCGGCAAGCTCGCGCGGGTCGAGATCATTGTCGCTGATCAGGTCGGCGAAGCTGCGGTTGTGCTCTTCCTCGTCGGCGATCGGCGAGACGTCGGCATGGAAGAGCAAGGGTATCTGGCTGGCGAACGACCGGAACATGTCGGAGAAGCGTGCTTCCACGCCGCAGCTTCCATACAGGACCAGGTAGCGGGCTTCGCGCGCCGTCTCCGCGAAAACATGCACGAGGCTGGTCTTGCCGATGCCCCGTTCGCCGTAGAGCACCACATGCGCACGTTGCTGCTCGATGGCGGCGATCAGCTCGCCAAGCGTCTCCACCCGGCCAGAGAAGCGCTCGCGCGAGGTGACCGGCTGCGAGGCAGCGAGTGCCTCGGCCAGCGCCAGTCGGGCCCGGTCGGGCTGGACCCGGCCGGGCCGCGGCACCATGTCGGCGAGCTCGTCGGTGGCAGCGACGGAAAAGCGCGGCAGGCGATTCGTGCGGGAGGTGGCATCCGGCTCGGCAGCGCCGGCAAGCGATGCCATGCGGCGGAGCCCCTTGCGCGCAATCGCGCCAAGGCCGTCCGACCCTCCGCCTGACCCGGTTTCCCGTTCCGGCCGATCCCGTGAATTGGCCACCATCGGTTCCCTTGTTGCCAAGCGCCGTCTCCTAACGGAATTCTGCGGATACTCAAGGCGCTCGCCCCCCCTCCAGCCCTGCAATCGGCGTGCAGGAGCCGCCTCGAATAGTTAATGATTGCATCGAATCCATTGCAGATTCATTTTGATGCAGGCAAAGGCCGCCACCGGCTGGAACGGCGAAAGGGATGCCGGGTGGAGAGGGAAAGCGCGCTCGACGATAGGGGACGCGACACCGCCGTCGCGGGTCGCGTGGCGCTTGCAACCGTTTCCACCCTGATGCTTTGGCTGGCGCAGCCCGCGCTCGCACAGCAGGCGCCTGCAGCGGGCCAGATTTCGCCGGGCCAGGTTTCGCCGGGCCAGGAATCTCCGGCAGAAGCGGCTCCGCCCGCCGATCCCGGCGCGCCGCCGGCAGAGGGCCCCGAGGTGGAGCCGGTGGGGCCGGTCGAGCCGGTCATCCGCTTCGAGCCCGTTCCGCTTCCCGGCCAGGAGGGCCTGCCGCCGGCGCCGGCCGGGCCTCCGGCAGTGCCGGTCGATCCGATTCCGCCGCCGCCGATCCTGCTTGCCGATCCGGCGGATGTCGTCACCGCCTTCCCGATTGTCCCGGGCGCGCAGGAGGCCGGTTTCGTCGTGCCCAGTACGGCCGGCCTGTTTGGCGAGGATGCGCTTCCCGCCTTCGGGGCCGCCGTCATCGCTGCGACCGGCTTCCGGGCCAGTGGCTCGGTGCGGGCGCTTTACGACGACAATTTCAATCGGGTGGCCCGCGACAGCCCGGGGCGTCGCAGCCAGACGACGGTGACACCTGCCGTCAGCTTCGTTTCGGGAAGGGAAGTGGGGCGCCAGCTGTTTTTCCTGAATGGCCGGTTCCAGCAGAATTTCCGCCTGCGAGAAGGCGTGCCCAACCGCTCGCTCGCTGGGGTCACTGGCGGCTGGCAGTATCGTCTGGGCGCGGCCTGCGGTGGCCGGGTGCAGGGCAGCTTCAGCCGGGCGGAAGTGGCAACAGACGACTTCCTGGTGCGGCTTCCGACCATCCAGGAGCGCGCCGACTTCTTCACCAGCGCGACCTGTGCTGGCGGACTCGGGATCATTCCTTCGGTCACCTTTGCGACCGGCCAGGTCCGCGTC
>JBDNCK010000136.1:0-5438 GCA_046719675.1 Sphingomonadaceae bacterium
CTGGCGGCCGCCGCCGACCTGTTCCGGGTCAGGCTGGCGCGGGCGGACTGGTACCGGATCCTGGAAGCAGCGCTTGGCGAGAAGCTGCCCGGAGCCGATCTCGACCGCTAGCGCAGCCCCACGGCCTGCCTGGCGAGCGCCAGCGCGCAGCTGCGATCGGGAGGGAAGCCGGCTGCCACCCACCGGCCTTCCACCTCGCGCAGCAGGCGCGAGACTTCCGGACCGGGCGGGACCCCCATCTGGATGAGATCCTTGCCAGATACGGGAAGGCGCGGGCGCTTCCAGGTGCGCAGCTGCCCGGCCCAGGCGGCTGCCCTGAGGTCGCCGGTCAGCAGCAGCCGGTCGAGCGTCGCCTCCGGGCCGATGGCATAGGCGAGCGCGCGGGGATCATCGGGAACCGGCGTGCGCTCCGCAGCCGCCACAAGGCGCATCTTCTGGCTGTTCGAAAGCCGCAGGCGAGAGGCGACCTGTGCGGCAAGCTGGGCGTCGGCGGGAAGCAGGCTGGCAAGGCGCCGAAGCGGATCCGGAGCAACACCTGCCCTCTGCTCGACCTCGGCAAGGGCCGCAAGCGCTGCCACATCATCTGCCTCTGGAAGCACCGGCGCCAGGATGCCGTGCGCGCACATCGCAGCAAGCGTTGGCACGGCGCGCGGCGCCACCAGCAGCTTCAGGAGCTCGTCGCGGATCCTTTCCCTGGAAAGCGCCATCAGGTCGCGCGCGCGCGCCGCGCAGGCGGCAAGTCCGGAGGGTTCGAGCACATCGGAGAAGCGGGCGGAAAAGCGGAAGAAGCGGAGGATCCGCAGATGGTCTTCCGCGATGCGAAGCAGCGGATCGCCGATGAACCGCACCGTGCGCGTGGAGAGGTCGGCAAGGCCGGTGACATAGTCGAAGATCGCGCCGGTCAGCGGGTCGGCGTAGAGTGCGTTGATCGTGAAGTCCCGACGGGAGGCATCCGCCTGCCAGTCGTCGGTGAAGGCAACGCGCGCATGCCGGCCGTCGGTTTCGACATCCCGGCGAAGGGTCGTGATCTCGTGCGGCTGGCCGCCGACGATCGCCGTCACCGTGCCGTGACGCAGGCCGGTCGGCACGGCGCGGATGCCTGCGGCCTCAAGGCGTTCCAGCACCTCGCCGGGAAGGAGGGTCGTCGCAAAGTCGATGTCGGACACCGGCTGCTCAAGCAAGGCGTCGCGCACGGCCCCACCGACAATCCGGGTCTTCCCCGAGGAAGCCTCGAGCGCCAGAAGCAGCCGGTCCATGCCCGGGCGATCCCGCCAGATTGCCGGATCGAGCGACGGCATCACCCGAGCCGCCGCGAGAGGGCAACCAGCATGCCGGCCGTCGCTCCCCAGATGGCGCGGCCCTGCCACTCGATCACGTAGAAGCGCCGCAACCTTCCCTGCCATTCCGCCTCGCGCAGCCTGTGGTTGGCGGGATCGAGCGCAAAGGCCAGCGGCACCTCGAAGACATCCGCCACTTCCTCGGCATTGAGCACCAGCGTCGGATCGGGGGGCAGAGCACCGACGACGGGTGTCACATGATAGCCGGTTGCCGTCACATAAGGGTCCGAGAGGCCGAGGATATCAACCAGCGAAGGCTCAAGACCGATTTCCTCCTGCGCCTCGCGCAAGGCGGCCGCAACGGCGTCGGTGTCTCCCGTGTCCACCCGGCCGCCGGGAAAGGCCACCTGGCCTGCATGCTTGCGAAGATGCGGGGTCCGCAAGGTCAGCAGCAGGGTCGGCTCGGCGCGTGTGACGAGCGGCACGAGCACGGCTGCCGGCACGGCGTCTTCCACAGGCGGAAGGACATCGGGCGCGCCGAAGTCCCAGTCGCCCCGCGGCCCGACGCGTAAAGGGGAATCCGGACCTGCGGGGTCGCAAAGGCGGGCGCGCAGGCGCTCAATGGGGGAAGGCAAAGAAGGCGCCTCCGCTCCAGAGGCCGACCGGGCCGTTGCCATCGGCCTCGTTGAGCGCCCATTCCGCCAGGTCGTAGAAGGCGTTCCGCCCCACGAGGGCCTCGATGCCATTGCCGATCCTGCCCCGGACGTGGAGATACGGCCGGGGGGTGCCGTCTGCATCGACCGCAAAGCGCAGCGGATTGGCCGGACCCGCCATCACCAGTTCGTCGGTGGCCAGCCGGAAACCGAGCTGCCTTTCCGGCCCCCGTCCTTCGCTGCGGACCTCGACGGCAAGAAGCGGCGCATCCTCGACGGCGATGCTCAGCTTCTCGACGGGTGTCACCAGCACATAACTCCCGTCGGGTTCGCGCCGCAGGATCGTCGCGAACAGCCGCACCAGCGCCGGACGGCCGATCGGCGTGCCGGCATGGAGCCATGTTCCGTCCCGCCGGATGATCATGTCGCTGTCGCCACAATGCTGCGGGTTCCAGCTGTCGACCGGAGGCAGGCGCTTCTCGGCGGCAGCCTTCGCAATCTCGGCAAGCGAGAGCGTCCCGAAGCCGGGTTCCTCGAGCCTGATGGAACGGATGCCTGCTGACGCGCCCATGCAGCGGATTAGCCTCAGTTTGCCTCGCGTCTCAAGGGATCGTGCATGGCAAGCGCGCGATGTCCGGCCGGATGGGCAGAATGGCCGCAGGCGAGCGCACCCATCCGGCACCGGCAGGCACGCGCTGGCGCCCCGTTCCCGGACCTGAGGCCCGTCGTTCTACCTGGAGGCGGCCCAGGACCTGATGACGCGGCGCCCGGCCGAGACCCGGAGAATCAGGAAAGCCCGGGCGGCATGCGGTCAGGCATCGACAGGGCGGGCGGCAGGGCCCGGCTCGACAGCGGCTGCAGCACCTTCGGCGGCGCGCGCCGGCCTGAGGAGGGCCGGGCGCGCCCACGACTCGGGCCTTGCGGCCCGCAACAGCAGGCGCTCGGGATCAAAGGGGCCGGGCAGCTGCCAGTGGATCAGCGACGCCTGCTGAAATCCGAACGGGGCATAATAGGGCGCGTCGCCGATGAGGACGGCGTCTGCCTGCCGTTGATCAAGCTCCGAGGCCGCGGCTGCAAGCAGCGCGCGGCCGATGCCGCAATTGCGCCGACCGGGCGCGACTGCAAGGGGTCCGAGGAGTATCAGGGCCCTGACTTCGCCGTCTGCGCCCTCCCATTCCAGCGGGTGGCAGGCAACCGAGCCGACGAGAAGCGCGGCTTCCTCGGCGACAAAGCCGAACAGCGGCCTTGTGCCCAGCCGCAGCAGATTGGCCGTGCGGCCGCGCCGGTCCGGGCCGAAGGCGCGATCGACGAGCAGCGCGACTGCCGCCTCGTCGGTGCTGAGAAAGGGCCGGATCAACATGTCGGACTCGCCTTGGTACCAGAGGGGAAGGAAAGGAAATGCAGCGCCGCGCAAAGGGCGGCCCGCCTCCGGGTTGCTGCGAAGCAGCGGAACTCAGAAGACGGGCTGCCTTCGAAGGTGAGAGGTCCGGATCATCGCCGGAGCGGCTATAGGATGCTGCAGCCGGGGAGGAAAGATGAAGCTCTATGACATGACGCTGGCGCCCAACCCTCGACGGGTGCGGATGTTTCTGGCCGAGAAGGGTCTGGCTGTTCCGATGGAGCAGGTGGACATCCAGAAGGGGGAGAATCTCAGCCCTTCCTATCTGGCCATCAATCCCCGGGGCGTGGTGCCAACCCTGGTGCTCGATGACGGGTCGATCCTCGATGAGTCGCTGGCCATCTGCCGCTATTTCGAAGGGCTTCACCCGGAGCCCAACCTGTTCGGCCGCGCGCCGCTGGAGGCCGCGCGCGTGGAAAGCTGGCAGCGGCGCATGGAGTTCGAGGGGATGTTCAATGTGGCGGCCGTCTTCCGCAACACCCGCCCGGCCTATTCCAACCGCGGCGCCCCAGGGGCAGGCGCCCCGACACCGCAGATCCCGGCGCTGGCGGAGCGCGGCATGCTGCTGGCGCGCCAGTGGCTCGACACTCTGGAGAAGCGGCTCTCACAAAGCGAATTCGTGGCTGGCGACCGGTTCACGGTGGCGGATGTCACGGCCATCGTCTCCCTGGATTTTGCCCGGTGGGTGGGACTGAAGGCGGAAGACGGATGGCCGACGGTCGCAGCATGGCAGGCGAGGATGCGGGAGCGGCCGAGCTACAAGGCCTGACGCCGCCTCAGGCTGCGCCGGGTGGAGGCGCATCG
The DNA here is from genome assembly GCA_046719675.1 of Sphingomonadaceae bacterium. GTDB lineage: Bacteria > Pseudomonadota > Alphaproteobacteria > Sphingomonadales > Sphingomonadaceae > Thermaurantiacus. Next base: position 4,134 of record JBDNCK010000136.1, read on the forward strand.
ATGCGCCGCGCCCCCTGCTGCTCGGCGATTTCGGCGACCTTCTCGGGATCGATCAGCCGCTCGAAGCGCAGCTGGTCCGGTCCCTCGTCCCTGAGCCGCCAGTCGAGATAGAGGTTCTGGTGCCAGAAGGCGACCCGGGTCGGGGTCACCTCCATTTCTGCGCCAAACAGGATCGCCTCCCCGATGATGCTGCGGCCCAGCCAGATGATGGCGCGGCGGTTCGTGAGCATGTAGCGCGCGCGCCCGCGTGCGGAGGAGCGCAGCCACACCGGGAGCGCGATGATGAGAACGGTGCCGACGACGAGCGCCAGCACCAAGGGCAGCGCCTCCGGGCCGGGCGCGCCGGCAAACGCCGAGCCGCCAAGGTGCGGCAGGATGAGCAGCACGGCAAGCCAGGTGAGCGCGCCGAGGAGCAGGAGGAGAAACAGCAGCTCCGCAAGCCGCCCGGCGCCAAGCGACGGCCGCCCCTCCCAGAGGATCGTCTCGGCGGGGCCGGGTCGGACGGGGCGGACCGGGCGGGCAGCCGGAATGGCCCCGGCAAGCGCACCTGCTTCCGCCTCGCCCGGCATGGTTCCTCAGCGCTCGACCGTGAGCGCGATCCCCATCCCGCCGCCGATGCAAAGCGTTGCCAGTCCTTTCCTCGCGTCGCGGCGCTGCATCTCGTGCAGCAGCGTCACGAGAATGCGCGCGCCGGATGCTCCGATCGGGTGGCCGATCGCGATTGCGCCACCATTGACGTTGAGCTTGTCCGGGTCGAGCCCGAGCTCCTGGCCGACGGCAAGCGCCTGTGCGGCAAACGCCTCGTTCGCCTCGACGAGATCGAGATCGGCCACCGACCAGCCGGCCTTCTCGAGCGCCTTGCGCGAGGCCGGCACCGGCCCGAGGCCCATCACCGCCGGATCGACACCGCACGAGGCCCAGCTGACTACCCGCGCCAGCACGGGCGCACCCCGCCGCTCGGCCTCGGCTGCCGACATCAGCACGAGCGCGGCGGCGCCGTCGTTGAGGCCGGAGGCGTTCGCGGCCGTGACCGTGCCGTCCTTCCTGAACGCGGGCCTGAGCCCGGCCATCGCCTCGACCGTGGCCCCTTCGCGGATATATTCATCCTCGGCGACCATGGTGTCGCCCTTGCGCCCCTTGACGGTCACCGGCACGATCTCTGCCTGAAACCTCCCGGCCTTCTTCGCAGCTTCCGCCTTGTTCTGCGAGGCCGCGGCGAACGCGTCCTGCGCCTCCCGGCTGATCTGGTAGCGCTCGGCGACATTTTCCGCCGTCACCCCCATGTGATAGCCGTTGAAGGCGTCC
>JBDNCK010000137.1:0-5407 GCA_046719675.1 Sphingomonadaceae bacterium
CGGCGATCCGATCGATGCGCCCCGGGCCCATGCGCTTGGTCTCGTCAATCGGCTGGTGCCAGTCGAGAAGGTGCTGGACGAAGCGATCGCGCTCGCCAGGGCAATCAGCGTCAATGCGCCCATGTCGGTGCGCGAATCGCTCAAGGTTGCCCGCATGAGCTTCGATGCCTCCGAAGAGGAGCTCTGGCGTGTCTCGGGCGAGACGTCGGCCCGGGTGTTCGCCTCCGAAGATGCCAAGGAGGGCCCCGTCGCCTTCCTCGAGAAGCGCGCGCCGGTCTGGAAGGGGCGCTGAGGCCGGGGCGGCCGCGCCGCGCCGCCCGGCCCTTCAGATGTCGACGGCGATCTTGCCGAAATGGGCCCCCGATTCCTGGTGGCGGAAGGCAGCGCCCAGTTCGGCCAGCGGGAAGTGCCGGTCGATGACGGGCCGGATGCCGTTTGCCTCCACTGCGCGCACCATGTCGAGCTGCTCGCGCCGGGTGCCGACCGTGATCCCGATGAGCCGGATCTGCTTGGCCATCAGCTGCACCGTCGGCACTGGCCCGGCATAGCCCGCCAGCACCCCGATGAGCGCGATATGACCGCCGATGCGCGCCGCCGTGATCGATTCGGGCAGGGTGCCGGCGCCGCCGATCTCCACCACATGATCGACGCCGCCGCCGGCAAGCTCGGCGGCCTTCCGCCCCCAGTCCGGCACGGCCCTGTAGTTGATGAGATGGTCGGCGCCGAGCGCCTTCAGCCGCTCGAGCTTGGCATCCGAGGACGAGGTGGCAATCACGGTCGCGCCCATGGCTTTCGCGAACTGCAGCGCGAAGATGGAGACGCCGCCCGTTCCCTGCACCAGCACCGTGTCGCCCGCCTTCAGCCGCCCTTCCGTCACCAGCGCCCGCCAGGCGGTGAGGCCGGCGCAGGTGAGCGTCGCTGCCTCGGCATGGCTGTAATCCCGTGGGGCGCGCGTGAAGGCCGTGGCCGGCCGCACCACCTCCTCGACGGCATAGCCATCCGCTCCGTCGCCCGGCACGCCGGCAAAGCCGCCGGGAACGGGTGCACCATCGAGCCAGTTGGGAAAGAAGGTGGAAACCACGGCATCGCCCACGGCAAACTCGCTCACGCCTTCGCCCACTGCCGTCACGTCGCCGGCGCCGTCGGACATGGGGATCCGCCCATCGGGCGTCGGGATGCCGCCCACCACCACGATATAGTCATGATAGTTGAGGGATGAGGCGCGGATGCGCACCCGGATTTCGCCGGGGCCGGGATCGCGCGGCGGGTCCATCTCCTCGAGCCTCAGGTTGTCGATCCCTGCCGGGTGCCGCAGCCGCATTGCCTTCATGTGATGCTCCTTTTGTTCGCCGCGTCTCGCCGCGTCAGGCGCGCGCCGTCACGATCCACACGGCACCCGGAAGCCAGATCGCCCCGTCGCGCGCGTGCGCCCCGAGTGCCGCGCGCACCTCACCTTCCACCTTCGGTGCAAGGTCGGGCGCCTCGCGCAGCGCCGCCCCCAGCGGCCCGATGCGCAGCACCAGGGCCATGGTCGTCTCGAGATCATTGCCGCCCACCTCGGCCTCATGCGGCCGGATGGTCAGCTCCGTGAAGCCCGCACTTTCGAGAATGGCATGAACGCGCGCCGGATCGGCAAAGGCAAAGGGCCCCGGCGCCAGCGGATCGGGCGGCGGCTGCGGCGGCAGATGAGGGAGGGCGGCCATCAGCGGCACGCGCATCCAGGCATTTTCGGCCAGCCCCCGCCAGCAGACGAAGGCCAGCCGACCGCCAGGCTTCAGCGCCTTCCGGATATTGGCAAAGGCAGCAGCCGGGTCCGCAAAGAACATCACGCCAAAGCGCGAGAAGGCGGCGTCGAAGCTGCCCTGATCGAAGGCGTGGGTCTGCGCGTCGGCTTCCACGAAGCGAAGATTGGAAACGGCAGCGCCCGCGGCCTCGGCAATGGCCAGCAGCGGATGCGAGACATCGACACCCACCACCCGCCCCGCAGCGCCCACGGCCTTCGCCAGCGCAAGGCTGGTGCTGCCCGCGCCGCAGCCGATGTCCAGCACATGTTCGCCGGGCTGCGGGGCGAGCGCTGCCATCGCTTCTGCGCCCAGCGCATGGATCTGCCGGTCGAGCGCCGCATGCGCGCCCGCCCAGGCGCGGCCCCCGGCTTCGTTCCAGAAGGTGATCTGGTCGGCATTCGGCTGGTTCATGCCCTGCTCCGATTTTCGTGAGCGCGCTAGCCCGCAATTCATGCTAGCCTTGAGCCCATCGGGAACGGGAGAGCAAGCCATGCATGATCTGGTGATCCGGGGCGGCACCATCGTCGATGGAACGGGTGCGGCCGCGTTCGAGGGCGATGTCGCCATCGACCATGGCCGCATCAGCGCGGTCGGAAAGGTGTCGGGCAAGGGCCGCGAGGAAATCGACGCGAAGGGGCTGCTTGTCACCCCCGGTTTTGTGGACATCCACACCCATTATGACGGGCAGGCGACCTGGGATCCGGAAATGGCGCCATCCGCCTGGCATGGCGTGACCACCGTCGTCATGGGCAATTGCGGAGTCGGCTTCGCGCCGGCGCACCCGGATCGCCACCAGTGGCTCATCGGCCTCATGGAGGGTGTCGAGGACATTCCCGGGACCGCGCTTGCGGAAGGGATGACCTGGGACTGGGAGAGCTTCCCCGAATATCTCGATGCGCTGGAAAGGCTGCCGCGCACCGTCGATGTCGGCACCCATGTCCCGCATGGCGCCGTGCGCGCCTATGTGATGGGCGAGCGGGGCGCGAAGAACGAACCGCCGACCGAGACGGACATCGCCCGCATGGCGGCCATCGTCGAGGAGGGCCTGCGCGCCGGCGCCCTCGGCTTCTCGACGTCGCGCACCATCCTCCACAAGTCGATCGACGGCGAGCTGGTGCCGGGCACGACGGCAACGCGGGAAGAGCTGATCGGCATCGGCCGTGCCATGGGCCGGGTCGGCCATGGCGTGTTCGAGATGGCCTCCGACCTCCGGCGCGAATGGGACGAGTTCGGCTGGATGGGCGATCTCTCGCGCGAGACGGGCCTTCCGATCACCTTTGCCGCCCTCGAAAGCCCGGCCAAGGAGCTGCCGCTCACCGAGCAGATCGCGATGATGGAGGAACAGAACAGGCGCGGCGCCCATATCGTCGCGCAGATCGCGCTGCGCGCCACCGGCATCGTCATGGCCTGGCAGGGCACCGTCCACCCCTTCCTGTTCAAGCCGGCCTGGGCGGAGATCGCCGACCGGCCCTGGGTGGAAAAGCTGGCAGCGCTCAAGGATCCCGCCTTCCGGCAGCGGATGATCAGCGAGCCCAACGCCTATCCCGAATCGGATGTGGCCGGCCTTCTCATGATCGTCGGCCAGGGCTGGTTCCTGCAGTATCGCATGGGCCCCGGCTTCGATTACGAGCCGCCGCGCGAGGAAAGCCTCGCCGCTCTTGCCGCCCGGCAGGAGCGCACGGGCGAGGAAGTCGCCTATGACCTTCTCATGGAGAATGACGGGGCGGGCTTCATCTACCTGCCGCTCCTGAATTATGCCGACGGCAATCTCGATTTCCTCGCGCCGCTGATCGCGCGCGACGACACGGTCAATTCGCTCTCCGATGGCGGCGCGCACTGCGGCACCATCTGCGATGCGGCCTCCCCCACCTTCTTCCTCCAGCACTGGGTGCGGGATCGGGCGAAGGGGCGCATCAGTCTTGAACATGCGATCCGCCGCCAGTGCCGCGACACGGCGGCGCTTTACGGCCTTCACGATCGCGGTGTGCTGGCGCCCGGCATGCTGGCCGACCTCAACCTCATCGATCTGCCGCGCCTGAAGCTCGGCCGCCCGTGGCTTGCCTTCGATCTGCCCGCCGGCGGCAAGCGCCTGCTGCAGAAGGCGGACGGCTATGTGGCAACGATCAAGAACGGTGTTGTCACCTTCCGCGACGGCGTGCCCACCGGCGCGCGGCCCGGCGGCGTGATCCGCGGGCCGCAGCCACGGCCGATGGCGCTCGCTGCCGAATAGGGGTGAGCAGGGGCGACAGCGACGGCGGCCTCGTCGCGCCCGCGTTCCGGGGCGCGCCGCCGCGCCGGCTGTGCACCGATTGCGGCGTCTCGCGGCTTGCCGATCCGTCGCTGTGCGCGACGGCCTGCCAGTTCATCCGCCCGGACTATGGGCGGGCCGAGGCGGCCGTGCATGGCCGCGCGCGGGCAGGGGAGGGCGATGAGCTTTTCTTCGGCCCCTATCGCCGGATGCTGCGCGCGCGCCTGAAGCAGCCACTGGCGAGCGCCCAATGGACGGGCATCACCACGCGCATCGGCGAACGGCTGCTGGAGACGGGCGCGGTGGATGCCGTGCTCACGATGGCCTCCGACCCGGACGACCACTGGAAGCCGGTGCCCGTCCTCGTCACGAGGCCGGAGGCCATGAGCGAGGTGCGCGGCATGAAGATGGGCCATGCGCCGCTTCTTGCCCTTCTCGAACCGGCGCGCGACGCCGGCTACCGGCGGCTGGCGGTCATCGGGATACCCTGCCAGGTCCATGCGCTCCGGAAGCTCGAGGCGCATTTCGGCTTCGAGCGGCTTTATGTCATCGGCACACCCTGCTCCGACAACACGACGACCGAGCGCTTCCATCAGTTCCTGGCCCTGCTCTCGCCCCGCCCGGAGACGATCACCTATCTGGAGTTCCGCGCCGACATGCTGGTGGAGCTGCGCTTCGCCGACGGCCGCCGCCGCACCATCCCTTTCCTCGAGCTTCCCATTTCCGAGCTTCCGGGGGACTTCTTCCCGCTCACCTGCCGGACCTGCGTGGACTATGCGAACGCGCTTGCCGACCTCACCGTCGGCTACATGGGCGGCGAGGGCGAGCAGTGGCTCATCGTGCGCAACCCCCGCGGCGAGGAGCTCGTTGCCCTCCTGGGCGACGAGGTCGCGCTTGCCCCGGTGCGCGAGAAGGGCAACCGCACCCCGCATGTGAAGGGTTTCCTCGAGAACACGCGCCGGGCCGCCGGCGGCCTGCCGCTGCGGCGGATGCCGAAATGGCTGCGGCCGATCGTCGGGCGGCTGATGCCGCTGCTGGCGCCCAGGGGTCTCGAGTTCGCGCGTGCGCGCCTCGAGATGAAGGCGATCGAAACCGTCCTCCACCTGCGCCGCGAGGCCCCGGCGCGGATGAAGCACATGGTGCCGCCCCATGTCTGGGCGCTTGCTGCCCGCTATGGCCTTGCGCCCGGCCCGGGCGAGGAACCCCGCCCGGGCCGGACCACCGACTAGCGAGACGCGAGCGCGTCCTGGACGCCCGGCGCATATTCCGCGCCGTGCGGCACCTTGGCGGACGAGACCGCAAGCGTCGCGCCGATCGGCTCGGCGCGGCCGCCGATGCAGTTGGCCAGGAAGTTCTCGGCAATCGCCATGAAGGC
>JBDNCK010000014.1:0-14088 GCA_046719675.1 Sphingomonadaceae bacterium
TCAGCTGGAAACGCTGCGGCCGGCCGGCGCGACCTGGATGGCAACCGATTCGCCGAGCCTTGCCGACGCGACGCTCATGCCCGTGTTCTTCTTCCTCGACGCGTTCGACGGGCCGTTCGGCACGGCACGCCTGCTCGATGCGCGCCCGGGGCTGAAGGCCTGGTGGGCGCATGCGAAGGCCACGCCGGAGGGCCAGCGGATGGTGGCGGAACAACAGGCGGGCCTTGCTGCCTTCATGCAGCCGAAGGCGGCGTAGGGCCGCTTCCGGCGGGACGGCAAGGAGGCTAGGGAGGGACCATGGGCGTCAAGGTGAACGGGGTGGAGCAGGCAGCCGACGTGCCGCCGGAAACCCTGCTGGTGGACTGGCTGCGCGATGGGCTGTCGCTCACCGGCACCCACATCGGCTGCACGACGAGCCAGTGCGGCGCCTGCAACGTGCTCCTGAACGGGGAGGCGGTGAAGGCCTGCACCGTCCTCGTCGCGCAGTGCGAGGGCGCGGAGGTGACGACGGTCGAGGGTCTCGGCACCCCGGACTCGCTTCACCCGATGCAGCGCGCCTTCAAGGCCGCGCACGGGCTCCAGTGCGGCTTCTGCACGCCGGGCATGGTGATCGCGGGGATCGCCATTGCCCGGGCGCATGGCCCGCAGGTGTCGGACGAGACGATCCGCCACGAGCTGGAAGGCAATCTCTGCCGCTGCACGGGCTATCAGAACATCGTGGCAGCGATCCGCCAGGGCGCGCGCGCCATGGCCGATGCGGGCCTTCTGAAGGAGCCGGCATGATGCAGGGCTTTGCACTGGTGCAGCCGACGACGGTTGCAGCCGCGCGCAGCGCGCTCGACTCCGGGGGCGATGCCGCGTTCCTTGCCGGGGGCCACACGCTGATCCCCGCCATGAAGGCAGGGCTGCGCGCCGTCGAGACGCTTGTCGATCTCTCGCAGGTGGCCGGGCTCGACCGGATCGAGTGGGCCGGGGACCGGCTGGTGGTGGGCGCCATGGCCCGCCATGCCGCGGTGGCCCGTTCGCCCGTCGTGCTCGAGGCGATCCCCGGGCTTGCCTGCCTGGCAGCCGGAATCGGCGATCCGCAGGTGCGGAACCGCGGCACCATCGGCGGCTCGGTTGCCAACAATGACCCGGCCGCCGACTATCCGGCGGCGGTTCTCGCGCTCGATGCCGTTGTGGAGACGAGCCACGGCAGCCATGCCGCCGATGACTTCTTCCAGGGCATGTTCGCAACGGCGCTGGCCGATGGCGAGCTGATCACGGCCATTTCCTTCCGGGTGCCGCAGCGCTTCGCCTATGCGAAGTTCCGCCATCCTGCCTCGCGCTATGCGCTGGCAGGCGTGGCAGTCGCGAAGTTCCCCGAAGGCGTGCGCGTGGCCGTCACCGGCGTTGCCTACAGCGTGTTCCGCTGGGCGGAGGCAGAGGCGGCCCTGTCGGCCGACCCCGCAGCGCCGCTGCCAGAACTTGCGCGCGATGATCTCAATTCCGACATCCATGCCTCGGCCGGCTATCGCGCGCATCTTGCCCGCGTGATGCTGGCGCGTGCCGCCAGGGGGCTTGCCCAATGATCCTCGCCACCACTCCTGCAATCGAAGGGAAGTCCGTCACCCAGTATCTCGGCGTGGTCGCCGGGGAGGCGATCGTTGGCGCCAATCTCTTCCGCGACCTGTTCGCCAACATCCGCGACATCGTCGGCGGCCGGTCCGGCGCCTATGAGACGGTGCTGAAGCAGGCGCGCGAGGAAGCGCTCCGGGAGCTTGCCGAGGCAGCAGCAGGCCTTGGCGCCAATGCCGTCATCGGGATCGACCTCGACTATGAAGTCGTGGGCGGCGGTGGGTCCATGCTGATGGTGACCGCTGCCGGCACCGCGGTCATCCTCGCCGACTGAGCGGTCCGCCGGCGCTACTCGGCGGCCTGCCGCAGCTCGCTTCGGAACTGCTCGCGCTTGGGCCCGAGATAGCCGAACAGCCAGGCGGCGACCTTGCGCATCTGGATTTCCTCCGAGCCTTCGGTGATCCGGTAGCGCCGGTGATGGCGATAGATATGCTCGAAGGGCTTATGGCGGGAATAGCCGATGCCGCCATGGACCTGCATCGCCCGGTCGGCCGCCTCGCACACCAGGCGGTTGGCCCAGTAGTTGCACATGGACACCTTGTCGGAGAGCCTCTTTTCCACCTCCGGCTTCGACATGCGGTCCATCTCCCAGGCCGTCTTGCGGATGAGCAGGCGCAGCATCTCGCATTGCGTGGCAAGCTCGACGAGCGGGAACTGGATCGCCTGATTCTCGGCGAGCGCCTTGCCGAAGGGCTTGCGCGCGCGGGCATAGCGCACGGCTTCCTCGATGCAGTAGGTGGCCGCGCCCAGCGACGAGGCCGCCTGGCGGATGCGGTTCTCGTGGACGAAATGCTGGGCCAGCGCGAGGCCGCCGCCAAGCGGCCCGAAGATCGCCGTCTCGGGCACCCAGACGCCGGTGAACGAGACCCGCGGATGATCCGTGGGCATGTTGAAGGTCCACAGATATTCCTCGATCTTCACGCCCGGCGCGTCAGCCGGCACCAGGAAGCAGGTGATGCCGCTGGCGTCGCCGTCGGCGCCGGACGTGCGCGCAAACAGGGCGCAGTGGGTGGCGACATGCATGCCCGTCGTCCACATCTTCTCGCCGTCGATGCGATAGCCCGCGACACCGTCGCGAGTCTCGGGCACGGCGCGGGTTTCCATGTGGGTGGCGTCGGATCCGTGGTTGGGCTCGGTCAGGCCGAAGGTGATGATCCGCTCGGCCCGCAGCATCCCCTGGATGAACTCCTCGCGCTGGGCGGGCGTGCCGAAGTCGCGGAACATGAGGACGAAGGGGTTGTTGCCGACGATCGAATGCTCGTTCTGGAGATCGTTGTGGAGGCCGAGGCCCTTGGCTGCCAGATGCTCGCGGATGACGGCCATCCACAGGTTGGAGCCGTTCCGGCCGCCGAATTCCTCGGGCATGGCGAAGCGGTAGTGTCCGGCCCTGTCGGCGCGGCGCTTGGCTTCGCGCAGGAGATCCTCCCATTCCTTGCGCGGCAGGCCGCCGTTGTCGAAGTCGGTTCGCGCCCACTCGCGGCGATGGTCGAAGAAGCGGATATTGTCGTCCTGCTGCTCGAGCGGCCGGATCTCGGCCTCGATGAAGGCATCCAGTTCGGCGAGATAGGCCCTGAGGTCCTCGGGCAGGTCGAAATCCATGGCACGCCTCCTCCGCTTCCCTCCTGCCAGCGGCAGCGCCGGTCCGCCACTCCCGCCTTTCTCAGTCGCGGCGGGGCGGCGGGTGCCAGGGAAGCCGGTCGAGATCGACATTGCCGCCGGTCAGGATGATCCCGACCGACTTGCCACGCACGTCGACCGCCCCTTCGAGGATGGCGGCAAGCGGCAGCGCGCAACTGGGCTCGATCACCAGCTTCATCCGTTCCCACACGAGGCGCATGGCATCGACGATCGCCGCCTCGGAAGCGGTCACCATGTCACGTGCGAACCAGCGCATCACCTCGAAGGTCATCGGGCTCATCGCCGTGGTCACCCCGTCGGCAATGGTGGCAACGGGCAGCACCTGCGGTTGCAGCTGGCCGGTGCGGAAACCCCGCGCGGCATCGTCGGCGGCCGCAGGCTCGACTCCGATCACCTGCGTGCGCGGGGAGGCGGCAGCCGCTGCCACCAGGGTTCCGGCCAGGAGGCCGCCGCCGCCCACGGGCACGAGGATGAGATCCAGCGGCTCTCCGGCATCGGCCACCAGCTCGAGCGTGGCCGTTCCCTGCCCGGCCACCACCCGCGGATCGTCAAAGGGCGGGATGAGCTGGGCGCCAAGCTCCTCGCACAGCCGTGCCGCGGCTTCCTCGCGCGCGGCAAGCGTCGGCTCGCACTCGACGATGGTGGCCCCATAGGCGGCCGTGGCCGCCTTCTTGGCTGCCGGCGCCGTGTGGGGCATCACCACATGCGCGGCAATCCCGCGCCTGGCAGCGGCATGGGCAAGGGCGGCGGCATGATTGCCCGACGAGTGGGTGACCACGGCCGGCACGCTGTCCGGCAGCGAAAGCACGCTGTTGAGCGCGCCGCGTGCCTTGAAGCTTCCGGTCTTCTGGAAATTCTCGCACTTGAAGTGCAGCCGCGCGCGCGCGGCCGCGTCGAGGCTGCTGGCGCGCAGAAGGGGAGTCCGGTTGATGTGCGGGGCGATCAGAGCTTGCGCGCGCTCGATATCCTCGATCAGTGGAGGCGGCTTCATGGCAGCGAATATGCGTCACGTCGCAACCGGGGGCCAGATGCAAATTGTGCAGCCGCTACCAAAGCTTGGCCATGGCCTGCGGGACGGGTTTCCCCGCGCCGGACGCGCTGGCTGGGGTGCCAGGATTCGAACCTGGGAATGGCGGTACCAAAAACCGCTGCCTTACCACTTGGCGACACCCCAATCCGGGCGGGCGGTTGCTTTAGCCGCGCCATCCCGCGCTTGCCAAGCCCCTTTCAGGCGCCAGGGCTGGGTGCGGCGTCGCTGGCAGGTGTCACGGGGCGACGCGCCGCCCACAGCAGCAGGAAATAGCCGAGAAGCGTGAGGGCCAGCCAGACAAGCCCTGTCCCGGGAAGGAGGATGGCAAGCAGGTTGGGAAGTGCCACGAGCAGCAGCACCCAGGGCAGCGGCCGCGGCCAGCCCCAGCGCGCGAAGAGATAGTGGTGGAGGTGATCGCGCCCCGGCGTGAACGGAGACTTCCCCGAAAGGATGCGGTGCAGGATCAGGCGGATGGTGTCGAAGACTGGAAGCGCGAAGATGAGCGCCAGGTCTTCCGCGCGCATGTCGGCAAAGCCGGTATTCCACGCATAGATGGCAAGCAGCCCGAAGATGGCAGACAGCGCATAGCTCCCCGAATCCCCCATGAACAGCAGTCCCCGCATGTTGAACCCGAACAGGACAAGAAGCGCACCCAGAAGGGCCCCCAGCAGCGGGATCTGATCGGGCGGCAGGCGAACCATCAGGACGAGGGACCAGATGATCGCCTGGCCGATGACGAGCCCATTCTTGCCGTCCGCCATGTTGACGGCGTTCAGGAAGCCGATGAGGCACAGGAGGCTGAAGGCGATTCCCCCGAAGGTGGAGAAGACGAGCAGCGCGCGCTGGCCTTCGAAGAGCAGGAAGGCGAGCCGGAAATCGGGCGCCTGGAGCATGACGAGCGTGAGCAGCCCCCCGGCGAAGAGCAGGCGGAAGGGTGCCGTCAGGCCGAAGCGGTCGTCCGCGATTCCGGTTGCGAACATGCCGATGACGGCGATGGCGAACCAGGCGCGCGCAAAGCTGCCATCGGCGCCCTGGACCAGAAGCCCGGCAAGCGACGCGAGGAGCACGGCAAGCCCGCCCACGAGCGGCGTCACCCGGCCATGGAGCTTGCGCCCTCCGGCCGGGTCGGGAAAGTCGAGCAGCCCGAGCGCCCGCCCGATCCTGTCGGCGTGGAGCCCGATCACAAGGGCGATGCCGGCGCCAGCGACAAGCCCGGCGAGAAACAGGAGGCCAGGCGCTTGGCCGTCCATTCCGGCTAGTTGGTCGCCAGAACGCCGATGGTGGCGGCCGAGACGGCGAGGTTTGCGAGAATCGTCGAAATGTCCCGGAAGATGGACAGCCGGTAGAGCGGGTCGATGTTCTTCGGCACCACGATGGTGCTGCCCGGAGGTGGCGTGATGTCGGCGCGACCGGACCACAGCCCGCCGCGCAACGGCTGGGCGGTGCCGTTGGGGAACACGATGAAGGCCCGGCGTTCGTCCGCCGTCTGCATGGTGCCCCCGGCGTCCCGCAGATAGGCGGTTAACCGCTTGCCCTCGACGAACTGCAGCGCGCCCGGATTGGACAGATCGCCGGTTGCCAGGATGAAGTTCGGCCGGCGAGGGAAGAAGATCGAGTCACCAGGTTCGAGGATGGTGTCAAGATCGGGGCGCATCGCCAGCACGCGGGGATCGGCTTCCACCACCATCCGGCCGGGTGCGGGTGCAGCTGCGATCAGCTGGATGAGGGCGGCTGCGCCCTGCAGCCCCTCGGCCCCGCGATCCGGCGAACGCGCCGTCACGGCGAGCAGGCTGTTGTTGAGTTCGCGCGCGGTGCGCTGGAACCCTTCCTGCTGGGCCGCGGCCACGCTTTCGCGAGTGAAGACGGCCCCGTAAGGATAGGCGAATTCGGTGAGACCGCCCGCCCGCTCGAGCAGTTCCGACAGCGTCTCGCCGCGCCGGATGCTGTAGAAGCCAGGGCGCCGCACCTCGCCGGTCAGCTGGACCCCGCCAAGATCCAGCTCGAGCCGCTCGCCTGCGAAGCGAAGATCGTCCCCGGGTTCGACGAGGGCCAGCTGGTCGGACACGAGGCCGGTTCCCAGCGGAAACTGTTGGGTGGTGCGAGTGCGGCCGCGCGTCAGATTGACGACAATGGCGCGTCCGCGCTCGGAAAGACCTTCGGCTGCGGCTGCGAGCAGGCTGACCGGAACCGGCCCTGCAATCGGATAGGCGCCCGGCCGGCGAACAGAGCCGGAAACCAGGACGACCCGCTCCAGAAGAAGCGCAAGAAGGTCCGGTTCGTCCACGAAGATCTGCGGGCAACCAGTATCCGGCTCCTCCTCGCCCGTCCTATCCGGCGCCGCCCTCCGGCCCTCCTCGCCCGTCCTCCCTGCCGCTGCTCTCCGGCTCTCCTGGGCGCGTCGGGCCCGAAAGGACATGCCGCCGGCATCCTCATTCTGGAGGCGATATCTCGGGCTCGTCCGGTCGAGGGAAATCAGTTCGGCAAGACGCGCCATCCCCGGGCAATCGGGGAGCGGGTTGTCGCGTCCGAGCGTAACGCTGCGGACTTCCGGGGCGCTCAGGAAGGCGATGTCCTCCTGCGAGAACAGGATGAGCCGGTCCTCGGCGAGGAGCGGGGTGCCGGGCCCCAGCCATTCGCGGGACAGATCCACCCCGATGAACTCGCGCGCACCGGTCACCTGGTTGCGGCGGACGAGCATGGCAAAGGGCAGATAGGTGTCGGCGCGCAAATCCTGCGGACTGCGCAGCAGCGCCTGCACCGTTGGCGCGCTCGCCAGCGACCTTGCCCCCGGATTCGCGACATGCCCGAGAAGGGCCACGCGGCCGCTTGCCCCGCCGGCAGAGCCATCCACGACGAGAAGGGCGTCGCCGCCCTGAATGGATGCCGTCCCTGCCACCCGCTCGAACCGCTCGGTGCCGGACCGGTCGATTCGCCCGAGCACGATCTCCGCTCCGCGCTGCCGGATCGGGCCGCCGGCAAAGGCCAGGACGGCCGATGTGCTTGCCGGCCCGCGCAGTTCATAGACGGCCGGCCGCGCGACCGCTCCGGCAATCGCAATGGTGGGCCCGATCACCGGCACGATGATGCGGTCACCATCCTGGAGGCGGATGTTGGGCGGTGTGCCGATGCCAAGGAATCCATAGAGATCGACGCTGACGCTGGCTCCTCCGGCGCGGACGATCCGGACATTCCTCAGCGATCCGGTTCGCCTGATGCCGCCCGCCTGGGCGATCGCCGTCACCACATCAGAGACTGATGTCAGCGAATACTGGCCGGGGCGGACCACTTCGCCGCCCACGAACACCGAGACCGACCGGATATCGCCCACCGAAACATACACGTCGGTTGCCAGCATCGTCCGCCTGGTTTCGGCGGCAATCTGCGCCTTGACGGCGCCAAGCGAACGGCCGGCGGCCGGGATGGGTGGCAGCTGGCCGACGAGGATGCGCCCGTCGCGGTCGACTCGCGCCGTCCGGTTCTCGGTGGTGGCGCCGCGAAAGGCGATCTGCAGCTCGTCGCCGATCCCGAGGATGTAGCTGTCGCTGACGGCGCCGGTGCGGGCGCCGGTGGGCGGCGGGGCTGCCTGGAAGAAGTCGTAGCCGAACTGGCGCAGGGTCTGGTCCCCGAGGCGCAGGCGGAAGTCCTGCTCAACCGGGGACGGGTCGTAGAGGTCCAACAGTTCCCTTCTGGCCTGCGCCCGTCGGACCTCCTGCTCTTCCGGCGTGTCCACCCGACCGCCGGGTTGCAGAATGGTGGCTGGTCGGGAGGCATCTTCCGCAGCCTGCTGTGCTGTCTCTGCAGCCGCCCGGGCGGCCTGCGTCACGCCAAGGGTCTGCTGGATGCGGTCGAGGACCTGCGGATCGATCGCCTGGGCGACCAGCGGCTGCGCCAGCGTCACCGCGAGACCGATCAGAAGATGACGCGCGATTCGCACGGTTCGCTGCAATGTCCTTAACCCCAATGACGTGCGTCAACCGGTCTGTGGTTTACGCTGCTCTAGAAAAGCCGCAGGGGCAGCGTCAACCGCGGCTTCTCACCTTTTGCGCTGCTGCCCAACCTCCTGCGCAGCCAGTGCGGCCAGGGCAGCGCTTCCGCCCGACCGGGCTGCAGGATCCGCCATGCCGCCGCCGATGCCGGGGATGGCCGGGACCACGACGAGCAGCGCCGTCGCAGCCGCAACAGCAAGCGCCTCGAAAAGGCGCAGGCGAAACGAGGGGCGCGTTTCCGGGGACGACGTCAGGGGGGCAAGGTCGGTCATCATGCTCTTATCGTGTTTCGCAGTGGCGGCCGTTAACTAGCTTCTGTTACGACCGCGCGACAATATTCTTGAGCCCGCGCCTGCGGTGTTCGTCGCGTCTTCCGGCCCGTTCGTCGTGCGCCCGGGCAGGGTCAGTCGTTGGCGAGCTGGCCCCGCACATGGGCGGCATAGTCCCGCATCAGCTGCCGCGTGAGCGCGCCGACTTCAAACCCCCAGGGTCCGATGCGCCCCACCGGGGTCACTTCCGCGGCACTCCCGGTCAGGAAGCATTGCTCGAAATCCTCCAGCTCTTCCGGCCAGATGGCGCGCTCGATGACGTCCACGCCGCGCCGCCGCGCCAGCGCGATGACCGTGCGCCGGGTGATGCCGTCGAGGAAGCAGTCCGGGGTCGGCGTGTGGATCACGCCCTCCTTCACGAAGAAGATATTGGCCCCTGTTGCTTCGGCCACCTGCCCCCGCCAGTCGAGCATCAGGGCATCGTCATAGCCGCGATCGGCGGCACGATGCTTGGAAAGGGTGCAGATCATGTAGAGGCCGGCTGCCTTGGATGCGGTGGGCGCCGTGTAGGGCGCCGGCCGCCGCCACGGCGCAAGGTCCAGCCGCAGCCCCTTGGCCAGCGCTTCCTCGCCGAAATAGGCGCCCCATTCCCAGCAGGCAATCGCAAGATGGATGCGCGCAGCCTGCGCTGCCACGCCCATCTGCTCGCTGCCCCGCCAGGCGATCGGCCGCATATAGGCATCCGAAAGGCCCGAGGCAGCCAGCGTCTCCCGGCAGGCCGCGTCGATCTCCGCAACCGACCAGGGAATCTCGAACCCAAGCAGTTCCGCCGACCGGCGCAGGCGCTCGCTGTGCTGGGTCAGCGCGAAGACTTCGCCGCCATAGGCGCGCTGCCCTTCGAAGACGGCACTCGCATAGTGCATGGCGTGCGTCAGCACATGGACATGCGCCTCGCGCCAGGGGACGAGCCTGCCGTCCATCCAGATCGTGCCGTCGCGGTCGTCATAGGGCTGCGCCATGGTTTCCATCCCCGGATCCGGTGCTGCAGGCGCGCACGGGATCACGCCACCAGCCGCTTGCGCGGTCTATCGCTGCGATGGCATATAGGTCAACATGGTTGACGCATCGGCCAACGCCGCTCCCTCGCTCGCCGGCGCTGCCTCGCCGCTCTTCCTGCGCGAGGCAGAGGTCCGGCGCGGCGTCGAGCTCCTCTATTTCGGCTATTCCGCGATGATCCGCGGCGCCGACCGGATTCTGGCCGAGCGCGGCCTCGGGCGGGCGCACCACCGCGCGCTCTACTTCATCGCCCGCCAGCCCGGCCTTGCCGTCTCGGACCTGCTGCGGCTGCTGGCGATCACCAAGCAGTCGCTCTCGCGCGTGCTGTCCGACCTGGTCGCTCTTGGCCTGGTCGAAAGCCGGGTGGGCGACTTCGACCGAAGGCAGCGGCGCCTGACGCTGACCGCAGCCGGCGCCGCTTTGGAAACGGAGCTGTTCGAAGCCCTTCGCGAGCGTGTGTCCTCTGCCTACCAACAGGCCGGGCAGAGCGCCGTGACGGGGTTCTGGGCCGTGCTTCTTGGCCTCATTCCGCCGGAGGATCGGGGGCTGGTCCTGTCGCTGAACCGCGCCGAAAGAGCCCGGGAAGCCGTGCGCGCAGCAGACTGAGCGGGCCTTCCTCGGCTGCGCGCGCAGCATCGCTCAGCAGCTGGTCGAGCGCGGCCATAGTGGCTGCCATGTCGGGGCTGTCGTCGCGCCGCCAGGCATGAAGCGCCCGGGCCAGCAGCGCTGCAAGCGCAGCCGTCCGGGCACCGCCTGAAAGCCCGGTCACGTCCACGCCGGCCGCAGCCGCAAGGCGCCGCGTGCCTTCCAGCCCCTTCGCCCCCGCCAGCGCCACCAGGCCCGGGTCGCGGCTGGCAATCAGCGCCTCGACGGCGCCGCGGTGGGCCTGCAGCACATCGAAGCCGGCCATGATCCCGTCGAACAGCCGGTCCCGCACGGTGCCTTCGCCGGCAGCGCCCAGCATTGCGGCGCGTGCGATCCGGTCCAGAAAGGCCGAAGCGCAGTCGAAGGAATCGCCAGCGCCTGCCAGGAACTCGGCGGCGGGAACCCCCGCCTCGGCCGCGGCTGCGGCAATTGTTGCACCTGCAAAACCATCGCGGGCAACGACACGCAGCCAGGCCTCGAGCAAAGGGTCCGCGATCGCCACCGCGCTCAGGCCTTGGCGGCTTCGCGAGGGGAAAGCGCGGCGTGCGCGCCTGCCTCGGCAACCGCTGCCAGCGCGCGCGAGCGTTCGGCAGCCGCGCGCACCGTTGCCCGCAAAAGGGTCGAGAGCGCGCCCTCTCCGTCCAGCACATCCAGCCCGGCCTCGGTGGTGCCGCCGGGCGACGTGACCCGCTGGCGCAGCACCGTGGGTGAAACCCCGGACTCGGCCGCCAGCGCGGCCGCGCCTGCCACGGTCTCGAGCGCCAGGACGGCTGCCGTGTCATGGTCGAGCCCGGCCGCCTCGCCAGCGCCTGCCAGCGTCTCGATGAAGCGGTAGAGAAAGGCGGGCCCGGATCCCGAAATGGCCGTCACCGCATCGAACCTCTGCTCATCCTCGAGCACCACCACACGGCCGGCTTCGGCCAGCAGCCAGTCGATCGCCGCCCGGTCTTCGACGGAGAGCGCCGGCGCGAACAGCGCGGTCACGCCCCGGCCGATCCGCGCCGGCAGGTTGGGCATGATCCGCACCACGGGAAGCCCCGGCAAGAGGCCCGAGAGCGTTCCGGTCCGCACGCCGGCCAGCATCGAAAGGAGGATGGGCCGCGGGCCGTCCCCGGCCAGCGCCAGGGCGAGCGCCGGGCCCACCTCGGCCACCATCTGCGGCTTGATGCCGAGTACCACCAGGGTCGGATCCGGCAGCGCGGCGCCTGCCATCGCCACCCCGGGCACCGTCACCACGCCGGGCGGAAGCTCGTGCGGGGCAGGATCCACCACCAGCACCTGTCCGGGCGGAAGTCCCGCGGCAAGCCAGCGCGCAAGCAGCGCGCCAGCCATCTGCCCGCAGCCGACGAACCAGACCCGGTCGAGGCGCGGATGGGTAGCCGTGGGGAGCGAGTCGGCCATGAGGCGAAGGTGTAGGCAGCCCCGTGGCAGCGGGCAAGCGTCAACGGCGAGGCGCCAGGAAGACAGGCGCCCGGAGCCCTTCGGGCCCCGGGCGCGTCCTCCCCATGCCCTGGCAGAAGCGGTCAGGCCGCCCGTTCGAACTGGGCGGCCTCGGTCGATTCCTTGAGCGCCGTGGTCGAGGACTGGCCGCCGGCAATCGCCTCCGCCACCGCATCGAAATAGCCGGTGCCGACTTCGCGCTGGTGCCGGGTGGCCGTGTAGCCCTTTGCTTCGCTCGCAAACTCGGCCTGCTGCAGCTCCGAATAGGCGGCCATGCCACGATCGCGATAGCCAAGCGCCAGCTCGAACATCGCGTGGTTGAGGCTGTGGAATCCGGCCAGTGTCACGAACTGGAACCTGTAGCCCATCGCGCCCAGCTCGCGCTGGAACTTCGCGATCGTGTCCCTGTCGAGATTCTTTTCCCAGTTGAAGCTGGGCGAGCAATTGTAGGCAAGCAGCTTGCCGGGATAGGCCTTGTGGATGGCCTCGGCGAAGCGGCGCGCCTCGTCCAGGTTCGGCTTCGAGGTTTCCCACCACAGCAGGTCGGCATGCGGGGCAAAGGCAAGCCCCCGCTTGATGCAATGGTCGACACCGGTGCCGGGCTTCAGGCGGAAGAAGCCTTCGGCCGTGCGCTCGCCGGTCAGGAATTCATGATCGCGCGGGTCGACGTCCGAGGTCATCAGCATTGCCGATTCGGCATCGGTGCGGGCGACGAGCAGGGTCGGCACGCCCATGACGTCGGCGGCAAGGCGCGCGGCATCGAGGTTGCGGACATGCGCCTGGGTGGGGATCAGCACCTTGCCGCCCAGGTGGCCGCACTTCTTCTCCGCGGCGAGCTGGTCCTCGAAATGAACACCCGCCGCGCCGGCCTCGATATAGGCCTTCATGATCTCGAAGCAGTTCAATGGCCCGCCGAAGCCGGCCTCGGCATCCGCCACGATGGGGACGAACCAGTCGCGCTTTGCGCCACCTTCCGAATGCTCGATCTGGTCGGCCCGCTGCAGCGTGCGGTTGATGCGCCGGGCAAGTTCCGGCCCAGCGTTCGCCGGATAGAGCGACTGGTCGGGATACATGGCGCCTGCCGTATTGGCGTCGGCTGCCACCTGCCAGCCGGAGAGATAGATGGCCTTGAGGCCGGCGCGGACCATCTGCATCGCCTGGTTGCCGGTGAGCGCGCCCAGCGCATGGACATAGGGCTCCTCGTGCAGCAGGCTCCACAGCTTCTCGGCGCCGCGCCGGGCCAGCGTATGCTCGATCCGCAGCGAGCCGCGCAGCCGCTCGACATCGGCCGGGCTATAGGGGCGTTCGATTCCGTCGAACCGGCCGGCGGGTGCCGGGACGAGGTCGGAGAAGGTGAGCGACATCGGGAGCTCCTGCTTGTGCTGTGCTGCAGCATGGGTTGACGCCGCGCACCGGGCCTGTCAACAAAGTCATACATAAATGGGCATTAATCGGGTCGGGCAGTCAAGGATTGACAGAAACAGGCGGCAAAGTTGTGGAAATCTTTGCAACTGCCGACTCGCGCGGCGGTGGCAAGCTGTTTGCCGGCGGCCGCCTGCGCCGCCTGCGCCTGCGCCTGGGCGTCACCCAGACCCGCATGGCCGAGGATCTTGGCGTCTCGACCTCCTATCTCAATCTCATCGAGCGCAACCAGCGGCCGCTGACGGCCGCCGTCCTGCTGCGCCTGGCGGAAGCCTATGACATCGACGTGCGCGAGCTCACGGGGGCAGACAGCGACCGCGCCGCCGGCGATCTCGTCCGCCTGCTCGAGCGCCACGCCCCGCAACCCGTTAGCCGCGCCGAAGCGCGCGACTTCGCCGATTCCCACCCGCTGATTGCAGCAGCGCTGCAGGCGCTTGCCAGCCGCGCCGAAGCGGCTTCCGCGCCGCCGGAAGGTCCGCCGGCGCCGCTTGCCGCGGTGCGCGCGCATCTTCTGGAGCGGCAGAATCATTTCCCGTCGCTCGAGGCCCATGCCGAGGCGCTTGCCGACGAGCTGCGGCTTTCCGGCCAGTCGCTCGATGCTGCCCTGCGCGAGCGGATGCGCGCGCGCCATGGCCTCGTCGTGCGCCTGTTGCCGCTCGACGTGATGCCCGATCGCCTGCGCCGCATCGATCTCCACGCCCGCCAGCTGCTGCTCTCCGAAGCGCTCGATGGCGCCTCACGCACCTTCCAGTTGGCCGCCCAGCTCGCCGACCTCGAGGCGCGCGACCTGCTGGAAGCAGAGCTTGCCACCGCCCGGCCCGGCCTCGCCCCGGCCGGCCCGGTTGCCGAGCGGCTGTTGCGGATCAACCTCGCCAACTATTGGGCCGGCGCGCTGATGATGCCCTATGCCCGCTTCCATGCCGCCGCCGAGCAGCTCGGCTATGATCTGGAGCTGCTGCAGGCGCGCTTTTCGGCCGGGTTCGAG
>JBDNCK010000138.1:0-5384 GCA_046719675.1 Sphingomonadaceae bacterium
ATCCGGACTTCCAGAATCTGGACATCTGGTTCCGGGACTCGCTTGAGCGCCGCTTCAAGACCTTCACCCAGGAGCTTCGACTCCAGGGTCAGACCTTCAATGACCGGCTCGACTGGCTTGTCGGTGCCTTCTTCACCAGCGAGAAGCTGTTGACAGCAGACGACATCCGCTTCGGTAGCGACGTCGAGCGCTTCGGGGACTGCCTCGTGGTTGCCGGCCTCCAGGCGCAATTCCCGGGAACGCTCAACCCGGCCCTGCCCCGGTGCACCACCCTGCCAGCTGCGGCCTGGCCGGGCTATGCCGGCCTGGCCCAGGCGTTCGGCGTGGCAAGGCTGCCCGGAACCGGCGTTGGCGACGGAACCTTCTTCGACCAGACGAGCCGGAACTTCGCCTTCTTCACGCACAATGTGATCGATATCGTGCCCGACACCCTCCAGCTTACCCTGGGCGCGCGCTACACCAACGAGCGCAAGGAGATCGACGGCGTGTTCAACATGACGAACACGCTTTGCGCAGCGCTGCGCAATGTGGCCAGCCCCGCTGCCGCGCTTCCCTGCGCCATCAACGGCACCGCAGGGCCGGGCATTGCGGCCAACGATCCCAACCGGGTCCGCAAGGAGGACGAGTTTACTGGAACGGTTGTCCTTTCGTGGAAGCCGACGCGCGACCTGCTCGTGTACGGCTCGTGGGCGCGCGGCTACAAGGCCGGTGGCTTCAATCTCGATACGTCCGCGCTAGACATCGTCTGCAACCCCAATGCCGGGACTCCGGCCCAGCAGGCGGCCTGTGCGGCGCAACTGGCGCGTCCAGCCAACACGGTGGGCAATGCGCGGCCGGAAGCGATCGATCTGCAGTTCGATCAGGAAACGGTCGAGTCGATCGAGGCGGGCGTGAAATATTCAATTCCCGGGTTCAGCGCGAATCTTGCGCTCTTCCGCTCTGCCTTTTCGAACTTCCAGCTGAACACCTTCAACGGGGTGAATTTCGAAGTCACCAACACTGCAGGCTGCCGGGACAATCTGCTGGGTGCCGACCGCGATCCCGATCCGGCGACGGGTGCCTGCGCACCGGACCGGCTGAAGCCCGGCGTTATCGCGCGGGGCGTGGAGCTCGAGCTGTTCGCAAGCCCGGTGGACGATCTCTCGCTCACGGCCGGGATCACCTACGCTGACACGCGCTTTGCCGACAATCTGGTGGGCACGGGCGGTCGGCCGCTGTCGCCAGTGCTGTTCCAGCTTCCCGGCCGGCAGATCTCGAACGCCGTTCCGCTCGTGGTGACGGGATCCATGACCTACAACCCGCCGATCCGCGGCACCGACCTGCGCGGGCTCTTCTACCTCGACTTCCGGATGCAGAGCGACCACAACACCGGCTCCGACCTCGACCTCGAGAAGGAGCAGGATGCCTTCATCGTGGTCAACGGCCGGATCGGGCTGCAGGGGCCGGACCGGCGCTGGTCGCTCGAGTTCTGGGCGCAGAACCTGTTCAACACCTATTATCAGCAGATCGCAGCCGACATGCCGCTGCACGGCTCCGGCACGTTCCGGGCCGTCCAGGACGGCCGGATTGCGCTTTCCAACGGGCTCTTCCTGAACTTCCCCGGCGAGCCGCGGATGTTCGGGGTGACAGCGCGCGCCCGCTTCTAGCGCGCGCACGGCCCGGCCAAGGGGACGGCCGCCAGCGGGTGCGCCGTCCCTTCGCGTTCTGGTGCCACGCGAGTCCGGAAATCCTTGCCGTCTGCTGGGGGGTTTCCTAGGCAGGCGGACCATGAACAGGTCTGCCCTTGTTGCGCTGCTGCTGCTGGCAGCGCCCGCCGCTGCCGACCCCAGGTCGGACTTCCACCGCCTGCTGGAAGAGCATTGGAACTGGTGGCTCTCGGAGAACCCGGTGGCGGCAACCACGCTCGGCGTGCGCGACCATGATGCGCGCCTCAACGAGCTGACGCTTGCGCGCATGGACCAGTCCGCGGCCGCGGCGCAGCGCTTTGCCGAGCGGCTGGCGGCGATCGACACGGCAGCGCTCGAGGGGCAGGATCGCATCTCGGCCGATGTGCTTGCCCGGATGCTGGCCCGCCAGGTGGAAGCCAATGGCTTTCCCGCGCGCGCGCGTCTCTTCACCAATCGCGAGGGCTTCCACACGAGTTTCGCGACGCTCGGGGAACGCATGCCCTTCTTCACGAAGGCCGACTATGAAAGCTATGTTGCGCGCCTGGAGGCCTTTCCGAAGCAGATGGACGGGGCGATCGCGACCACCAAGATCGCCGCCGACACCGGCTGGGCGCTTCCCTGCGTCGTTCTCGACAATTTCGCGCCAACCGTGCGCGCCGTGGCAGCGCCGGTTCCGCAATCCCGCTTCTGGCGGCCGTTCGCCACCCGCCCGGCTACCATCAGCGAAGCGGAGTGGAAGACGCTTGCGGCCCGCGCGCGCACCGCGATCGAGAAGGGCGTGAACCCGGCCTATCTGCGCTTCGCGGACCGGTTCGAGAAGGATTATGCGCCCAGGTGCAACAGGGAGGTCGGCATCTCGGCCGTGCCCGGAGGGCGTGACTATTATGTCTGGCGGGTGAAGGAACAGACCACAACCGACCTCACGCCAGACGAGGTGCATGAACTGGGCCTTTCGGAAGTGGCGCGCATCCGCGCCGAAATGGAAGAGGTGGCCCGGCGCGCCGGCTTTCCCAGCCGCGAGGCCTATGTCGAGCATCTGCGCACCGATCCGCGCTACTATGCCAAGACTCCCCAGGAACTGATGGCGGCTGCCTCCTATTGGGCAAAGATTGCCGATGGCTGGATGCCCCGGCTCTTCGGCAGGCTGCCGCGCCTGCCTTACACGCTTCAGGAGATTCCGGCCGAAACGGCGCCCTACACCACGACGGCCTATTATCAGCCCGGTGCCGCGGCTGCCGGCCGTGCGGGTGTCTATTTCGTCAACACTTCGAAACTCAACGAACGGCCGCTCTTCGAACTGCCGGCGCTTACCATTCACGAGGCGGTCCCCGGCCATCATCACCAGATCACGCTCGCGCAGGAGCTGGACCTTCCGCCATTCCGTCGCCACGCGGCGCGCTTCATCGCCTTTTCCGAGGGCTGGGGCCTCTACAGCGAGCGGCTGGGCATCGAGATGGGGGTGTATGAGGAGCCCGCCAACGACATGGGCCGGCTGTCCTACGAGATGTGGCGCGCAACCCGCCTGGTGGTGGACACCGGTATGCACTGGAAGGGCTGGTCGAAGGAGGAGGCCGTCCAATACATGCTGGACAACACGGCGCTTTCGGCGGCCAACATCGATGCGGAAGTCAACCGCTACATCGCCTGGCCGGGCCAGGCGCTCGCCTACAAGGTGGGCGAGCTGCGGATCCGGCAGTTGCGCACCGAGGCAGAGACAGCGCTCGGGCCCCGCTTCGACCTGCGGGCGTTCCACGACACGGTGCTCGAGAATGGTGCCGTGCCGCTCGATGTGATGGAGGCGCATGTCCGCGCCTGGATCGCACGCGAGCAGGGAGCGCGATGACAAAACGCCACGAATCCGCAACACGGCCGGCCTAGGCTGGCGGCGTGCGCAAGCTGATGGTCCTGCTGCTGGCCCTGCTGGTGGCAGGGCCGGCGAATGCCGGCTGGCGGATGGCCGAGACCCGCCATTTTCGGGTGTTTTCCGAGGAAGGCGAAAGCTCGGCCATCCAGCGGGCGGCCCTGCTGGAGGATTTCCAGTCGCTGCTGGTGACCATGACAGGTCGCAAGCTGTCCGCGGACGTGCCGAAGCTCGACGTCTATCTCGTCCGCGATGTCAATCTCGCTTCGCCCGGAAGCCGCATGGCGCCGGGCGTTGTCGGCTTTTATCGCGCAACCGCAGGCGGGATTGCCGCGGTTGCTGCCACCGGCGGCCTTGGCAGCGGTGTCCAGAGCGTGCTTCTGCATGAAGTCGCCCATCATTTCATGTTTGCAGACGCAACGATTGCCTTTCCGGCGTGGTACATTGAAGGCTTCGCGGAATATTTCCAGACCGCGATCTTCAGTCCAGACCGGATCGACTTCGGCCGGCCCGACGAGGGGCGCGTGCGCTGGCTGCTCTATGGCAGCTGGATCGAGCCGGAGGCACTCCTCGACGGGAGCGCTGCGCGCAACCGCGCCGCCATGTTTTACGCCCAGAGCTGGCTGCTTACCCACTGGCTCTTTTCCACGCCGGAGCGCCGCGATTCCCTTGTGGCCTATCTCCGGCGGACGGCAGCAGGCGAGGATCCGGTCCAAGCGTTCCGCGCCGAGATCGAGCCGAACCTGCGCACGCTCAACCCGCGTCTGCAGGCCTATATGCGCAACCGCGGGCAGTTTCATTTCCGGCGCGTCAGGCGCGCGCCGATTGCGCCCGCGGATGTGACCGTCACGGTGCTTCCGCAGTCCGCGGATCGGTTGCTGCTGCCCCTGTTTGCCATCGAACAAGGCGTATCCTCCGAAACTGGCGCCGCGCTCCTGGGCGAAATTCGTGCGGAATCAGCCAGGCACGGCAAGGACGCATTCGCGCAGCGGGTGCTTGCGGCGGCCGAGCTGTTTCACGGCGAGACGGCAGCAGCCGTGAAGATTCTGGACTCGCTCCTCGAAGTGACTCCGACCGATTCCACCCTGTTGCGCTGGCGCGGGCTCGCCGCCCTTGACCAGACGCGTGACCCGGTCGCTGCCCGGCGCTACTTCGCGCAGGCCTTCCGTTCGGATCCCAACGACTGGCGGACTCTCATGGCCTATGTGCGAACCTTTCCGCCCGAAAGCCTGGACGACAATGGCCTGCGGGTGCTGGAGCGGGCCTGGACGCTTGCGCCGCAGGTCGGCGATCTCGCCTTCATGCTGGCGCGTGTCTATGCGGAGCAGAACCGGCTGGAAGAGATTGCCAATGTGCTGCAGGCGGTTGCCTGGACCCCGCATGGCGGGCGGCGCGCCGAGCTTGCCCAGGCGATGATCGATCGCGCCCGGCAGGGCGACCGGCCCGGCCTGCTTGCGGCCTTCCAGGCCCCGCCCCCGGAAGCGGAAGCGCCGGAAGAGCCGCCTGCGCCACCCGTTGCTCAGCTGCGGTAGCGGATCAGGCCCTCCTGCACGACACAGGCGACCAGCTGTCCTTCGGGGCTGAAGATGCGCCCCTCGTTCAGCCCGCGCGCCCCGCCGGCAACGCGGGACTGCTGGTCGATCAGGTGAAAGACCTGGGGGCGATAGGTGCCATAGAACCAGATGGCATGATCGAGGCTGGCGGCCTGCAGCTTCCGGTCCGTCCAGGAGACGGCGTGCGGCAGCAGGCAGGTGTCGAGCAGGGTCATGTCGGACGCATAGGCCAGAAGGCAGGCGGCAAGGCGCGGGCAATCGGGCGGCGTTCCATCGGTACGGAACCAGTTCTGCGCGCGTGCA
>JBDNCK010000139.1:0-5379 GCA_046719675.1 Sphingomonadaceae bacterium
GAAGGCCAACCCGATGCCGAACTTCCGCGGCACGCGCTTTACCAACGCGCACGAGACGCTCATCTGGGCGGCGCGTTCGGAACGGTCGCGCCCGACCTTCCATTACCAGGCGATGAAGGCGCTCAACGAAGGGGTGCAGATGCGCTCGGACTGGTGGCTGCCGATCTGCACCGGTGCCGAGCGGCTGCAGGTGAAGGGGAAGAAGGCGCATCCGACCCAGAAGCCGGAGGCGCTGCTGGCGCGGGTGCTGCTGGCCACCACGAAGCCCGGTGACCTGGTGCTCGATCCCTTCCTCGGCACCGGCACGACGGCGGCGGTTGCAAGGCGCCTCAATCGCCGCTTCATCGGGATCGAGCGCGAAGCCACCTATGCCGACCTTGCCCGCGAGCGGGTCGCGCAGGTCACGCCGCTGGACGAAGCGGAGATCCGGATCACGGCGGAGGCCCGCGCCGCGCCGCGCATTCCCTTTGGCGCGCTGGTGGAAACCGGCCGGCTGGCGCCAGGGGCCACGCTGCTTTGCCCGCGCCGCCGCCATCGCGCGCGCGTGCGCGCGGACGGCAGTCTTGCGCTCGACAATGGCCGTACCGGCTCGATCCACCAGGTGGGCGCAGCCGTGCAGGGGCTTCCCTCCTGCAACGGCTGGACCTTCTGGCATGTCGAGCGCGAGGGCCGGCTGGTGCCCATCGACGCGCTGCGCGCGGAGGTCCGAAAAGGCTTGTCCTGATACAACATCACATCTAGAACCTCCCGCGTTAACTGACAGCCGGAGGATCCTGATGCGAGCTCTGCTTCTCGCGACCATTGCGCTTGCTGCCGTTCCCGTCGCAGCCGAGGAAGAGGCACCACCCAGCGGCACCCATCTTGATCTGCCGTCCGACATCATCGTGACGGCGCCCTATCCGCGCGAGGCGTTTTTCGTCCTGTCCGGTGTTTCGGTGCTGGCCGATGAGGAGCTGACCCGCGAGCTGCGGCCCACCATCGGGGAAACGCTGGCGCGGCTGCCCGGTGTTTCGGCCACCTATTTCGGGCCCAATGCGTCGCGACCCGTGCTGCGCGGCCTCCAGGGCGAGCGCGTGCGGGTGCTCACGGACGGCATCGGCACCTTCGACGTCTCCAACACCAGTGTCGACCATGCCGTCGTGCTCAATCCCTTTGCCTCGGATCGCGTCGAGGTGATCCGCGGGCCCGAAGTGCTGCTCTATGGCTCTTCGGCGATCGGCGGGGTGGTCAACAGCTATGACCGGCGCATCCCGCGCGGCGTTCCGGAAAACGGCATCCATGTGGACGCGCTTGGCGGGTTCGCCTCGGCGGCACGCGAGAAGACCTTTGCGGGCAGCGTCGATGTGGCGGTCGCGCCGAACTTCGTCGTCCACGTGGACGGCAGCTTTCTCGACACGCGCGACCTGAGGACGGGCGGGTTCATCTATTCGCGCGCGCTGCGCGAGGAGGCGCTTGCGGAAGGCCTGGACCCGGATGAGGTCAATATCCGTGGCCGGCTCGACAACACGGCCGCGCGCACCTGGGACGTGGCCGGCGGCGCCACCTGGTTCTTCGGTGGCGACAGCAGTTTCGGGGTGTCGGTCACGCGCACCGAAAGCCGTTATGGGGTGCCCAACCGGCTGGAGATCGACCATCATCATGACGACCATCACCATGACCACCATCACAGCCATGGCACCAGCCTCGGTGCGCTGCGGCCGCTGAGCAGCGGCCACGGCCACCATCACCACGACCATCACCATCATCACGCGCACGAGGACATCACGCTCGACATGCGGCAGACGCGGGTCGACTTCCGGCTGGATACGGCGCTTGGCGACGGCTTCCTCGAGCGGCTGCGCCTGCGCGGCGGCTTTGCCGACTACATCCACGACGAGCTGGACGACGACGGCGACATCGAGACGACCTTCACCAGCAAGGGCGGGGAAGTCCGCGCCGAACTGGTGCAGCGCGAGCAGGATGGCTGGAAGGGTGCCTCCGGGTTCCAGTTCCTGCGCCGCACCATCGCCTCGGAAGGCGAGGAAGCCTATATTCCGGAAAATCGTACCAACCAGTTTGGCATATTCACGCTCCAGGAGTATGACCTGGGCGGACCAAAGCTCGAAGGCGCGCTGCGCTACGAGCGGACCAATGTGCGCTCGGAATTTGTCGGTTTCGATCGCGGGTTCAATGCCGTTTCGGTTTCGGCCGGCGGGTCGGTGCCGCTCGCCACGGGGGTGCGGCTGGGTGTCTCCTATACCCATGCCGAGCGGGCGCCGGCCGGCGAGGAACTGCTGTCCGACGGTCCGCACTTTGCCACCCAGGCCTTCGAGGTCGGCGACCCGGACCTGTCCAAGGAACGGTCGGACGGGGTGGAAGGCACGCTGCGCGCGCGCGGCGACGGCTGGCGTGCCAATTTCGCCGTCTATCACACGCGGTTCGGCAACTTCATCTATCTGCAGCCGACCGACGAGATCGACGATGGCCTGCCGGTCTTTCTCTACACGCAGGATCGCGCCCGCTTCACCGGCATCGAGTTCGACAGCGATGTGCGGCTCGCACGCTGGGGCGCAACCGAGATCCGCGGCACCTTCCTGGCCGACTGGGTGAGGGCGAGCCTTTCGGGCGGGCAGCCGGTGCCGCTCATCCCGCCCTTTAGGCTGCTGGCCGGGCTGGAGGCGGCAAGCGGCCCGTTCGGCGGCCGGATCGAAGTGGAGCACACGACGGCCCAGGAGCGGGTGGCGGAATTCGAGCTTCCCACCGATGGCTGGACGATGGTGAACCTCTCGGCATTCTGGAAGCCATGGGGGGCGGATTCGCGCTCGCTCCTGATGCTGTCGCTCAACAATGTCGGCAATGTGGAAGCCCGGCGCCACGCGAGCTTCATCAAGGACTTCGCGCCGCTTGCCGGACGCGATGTACGGCTGACGGCGCGGGTGAGCTTCTGACCCGCGCCGCGGTCGTTCAGCTGTGCAAGAAGTGCATCACGTCGCCGTCCTGCACCACATAGGTCTTGCCCTCCGCGCGCAGCCTGCCGGCCTCGCGCGCGCGGGCTTCGCCGCCAAGCGCCACATAGTCGGCATAGGAGATGGTCTCGGCGCGGATGAAGCCGCGCTCGAAGTCGGAGTGGATGACACCGGCGGCCTGCGGCGCGGTTGCCCCGCGGGTCACGGTCCAGGCGCGGGCTTCCTTCGGGCCGGCGGTGAAGAAGGTGACAAGGCCAAGGAGGTCGTAGCCAGCGCGGATGACGCGCGCGAGGCCGGTTTCGCCCAGGCCGAGCGAGGCCAGGAAGTCGGCCCGCTCCTCGGGCGGCAGGGCAATGATTTCGGCTTCGATGGCCGCCGAGACGATGACACAGGCGGCGCCCTCCTGCGCGGCCTTGTCGGCAACGCGCGCCGAGTGGGCGTTGCCGGTGGCGGCGGACGCTTCCTCCACATTGCAGACATAAAGCACTGGCTTGGCCGTCAGCAGCTGCGCCTGTGCGAGGTGCCGTTCCTCGTCGGGATCGCGCGGGGCGGCCAGCCGCGCCGGCGTGCCTGCGCGCAGCAGGTCGAGCGCTTCGCCCAGGATGCGCGCGGCGGACCGTGCCTCCTTGTCGCCTGACTGGCCCTTCTTGAGAAGCGTCGGCACGCGCCGTTCGAGGCTTTCGAGATCGGCGAGCATCAGCTCGGTCCCGACCGTCTCGGCATCGGCAACCGGATCCACCCGCCCCTCGACATGGGTGATGTCGGCGCTCTCGAAGCAGCGCAGCACATGCACGATGGCATCGACTTCGCGGATGTTGGCAAGGAACTGGTTGCCCAGCCCCTCGCCCTTGCTGGCGCCGCGCACCAGGCCGGCGATGTCGACGAAGGCAAGCGTGGTGGGAACGATCTTCGCGGACCTGGCGATCCGCGCGATGGTCTCGAGCCGCTCGTCGGGCACGGCGACCTGCCCGACATTGGGCTCGATCGTGCAGAAGGGATAATTGGCAGCCTCCGCTGCTGCCGTTTCGGTCAGCGCGTTGAAGAGGGTGGACTTGCCGACGTTGGGCAGCCCGACGATGCCGCAGCGCAATCCCATGTCAAGCCTCCTGCCGGCGCAGCGCCAGATCGTTCATGAAGCGAACCGGCTCCCCGGCAGCAAGCAGCGGGGCGAGCGCTGCGATGTCCGCCAGCAGGTCGGCAAGCGGCGCTTCTTCCGCCTTTGCCCAGGGCCCGAGCACATGCGGCGTCACCCGGTCCTTGTGGCCGGGGTGGCCGATCCCGATCCGCACGCGCTCGAAATCCGGCCCGATGTGCTGCATGATCGAGCGGATGCCGTTGTGCCCGGCCGCCCCCCCGCCGGTCTTCACCTTCACCTTGAAGGGGGCAAGATCGAGCTCGTCGTAGAAGACGGTCACGTCCTTCGGCGCGAGCCTGAGATAGCGCATCGCCTCGCCGACGCTGCGTCCGCTCTCGTTCATGAAGGTCATCGGCTTGAGCAGCGTGACCTTTGCCTCGCCCAGCCGGCCTTCGCAGGCCTGACCCTGGAAGCGGGCGCGCCAAGGGCCGAGGCCATGGGCAGCGGCAATCGCGTCGACGGCCATGAACCCCACATTGTGCCGATGATGCGCGTAGGCCGGGCCGGGATTCCCCAGCCCGGCAAGGATGCGCATGGGCCTATTCCCCGGCCGGCTCGGTGCCTTCGCCTGCCGCGGCTTCCTCGGACTTGAGTCCGGACGGCGCGACGATGGTCGCGATGGTGAAGTCGCGGTCGATCGTCGGCCTCACGCCCTCCGGCAGCTTCACGACCGAGATGTGGATGGATTCGCCGATGTCGAAACCGGTCACATCCACCTCGAGATCGTCCGGGATGCGGTCGGCAGGCGCGTTCAGCTCGACTTCGTGGCGCACGATGTTGAGCACCCCGCCGCGCTTGAGGCCGGGCGAGGCCTCCTCGTTCACGAAGCGCACCGGCACGTTCACGGTGACGACCGAATCCCGCGTGATGCGCAGGAAGTCGGCATGGACCGGCCGGTCCGTCACCACGTGGAACTGCACGTCGCGCGGCAGCGTGCGATGCGCCTTGCCGTCGATCTCGATCTCCACGACCGAGTTCATGAAATGGCCGGTCTGCAGCTGCTTCATCAGCAGCTTTTCCTCGACATGGATGGAAAGCGGCGGCTCCTTGCCGCCATAGATCACGGCCGGAACCCGGCCTTGCCGGCGCATCGCGCGGGAGGCTCCCTTGCCCACCTTCGCGCGTGCTTCCGCCGGCAGCGTCAGCACTTCAGACATCGATGTTCTCCAACAACAAGCGCGCGGGCCTCCAGGGGTGCCCGCGCGGAGCACGCCCCTTAGGCGAGCAGCCGGCCCGGGGCAAGGGCCGGCCGCAGTCTCCCTTGCTTGGCCCGGCCCTCACGGCTGCAGTCGCTGGTCG
>JBDNCK010000140.1:0-5373 GCA_046719675.1 Sphingomonadaceae bacterium
ACCCGAGACCTGTCGAGCGACGCCGGCCAGAAGCGGCTGCGCGACTATGTGATGACCGTGTTCGAGGAGGTGCTGCCCAGGGGCTGGATCCCCCGGGACCAGTCGAAGATCTATGTGAACCCGACGGGGCTGTTCGAGATCGGCGGCCCCGACGGCGACGCCGGGCTCACCGGCCGCAAGATCATCGTCGACACCTATGGCGGGGCTGCGCCGCATGGCGGGGGCGCCTTTTCCGGCAAGGATCCCACCAAGGTGGACCGGTCGGCCGCCTATATCTGCCGCTATCTTGCCAAGAATGTCGTGGCAGCCGGCCTCGCCCGGCGCTGTACGATCCAGCTTGCCTATGCGATCGGCGTGGCCGAGCCGCTGTCCATCCTGGTCGACACGCACGGGACGGGAACGGTGGCTGAGGACCGGATCGAACGCGCGCTGCCGGAACTCGTGCGCCTGACGCCCAAGGGCATCCGCACGCATCTCGGGCTCAACCGGCCGATCTACCAGCGCACGGCAGCCTATGGCCACTTCGGCCGGACTCCCGATGCCGAAGGCGGTTTCTCCTGGGAGAAGACCGACCTTGCCGACGCGCTGAAGGCCGCCGTCTAGAAGGCAGCAGGCCCGGTCAGGCGGTAGGCCCGGTCAAGCGGAGGGCACGGGTTTCGCGCGCACCAGCGTCCCCGCGCCCCGGCGCGTGAAGATCTCGAGCAGCATGGCGTGCGGCACGCGCCCGTCGAGGATGACGGCGGCATCCACGCCACCTTCGACCGCCCGGACGCAGGTCTCGAGCTTGGGGATCATGCCGCCTGAAATAGTGCCATCTGCCGCCAGCTCTGCGATGTCGGCAGGCGCGAGGTCGGTCAGCAGTTCGCCCTGCCTGCCAAGGACGCCCGGTACATCGGTCAGCAGGAAGAGCCGGGCGGCCCCGAGGGCTGCTGCGATCGCGCCGGCCATCGTGTCGGCATTGATGTTGTAGGTGGCACCGTCCCGCCCGGAGGCGATCGGTGCGACCACGGGAATGATATCGGCGCGCGTCAGCACGTCGATGACTGCGCGGTCGACCTGGGCGGGCTCGCCCACGAAGCCGAGGTCGACGGCCGTTTCGATCATCGAACCCGGGTCACGCGTGCGCCGCGTGAGCTTTTCGGCCACCACGAGGCCCGAGTCCTTGCCGGACAGGCCCACGGCCTTGCCGCCGGCCTGGGCGATCCAGGTGACAAGCTCGGCATTGATGGCAGACAGCACCATCTCGGCCACATCGGCTGTTGCGGCATCGGTCACGCGCAGGCCGTCGACGAACCGGCTCTCATGGCCCAGACGCTTGAGCATCGCCCCGATCTGCGGCCCGCCGCCATGGACGACCACGGGGCGAATCCCGACCGCTTCGAGAAGCACGATATCCTCGGCGAAGTCGCGGGCGAGATCGGGGTCGCCCATGGCGTGCCCGCCATATTTCACAACGAAGGTCTTGCCGCGGTAGCGCTGGAGATAGGGAAGCGCTTCCACCAGCGTTTCCGCCTTGGCGAGCATCTCGGGCGCCGGATCATGGGGTCTTGCAGCGTGCGGCTTCATTCTGCCGCCTTGGCAGCAGCCGCTTTGCATGGGAAGGGTTTGCCGCTAGGGCGAGGCATCCGGAGGAGAGGGGCAATGCAGCAATTGTTGAATGCGCTGGGCGGAGCGGAAGGGATTGCCGCCATGGCGCGCGATCTCGGGGTGGACCAGGGAACCGTGGAAAAGGGCGCAGCAGCGCTGCTCCCGATGGTGCTCGGCGGGTTCAAGCAGCAGGCGCAGGCGCAGCCGCAGGGGCTTGCCGGGCTTGTCGGCATGCTGTCGAACATGGGGGGCGGAAGCCTGCTCGATGCCGTCCTTGCGCCCAAGCCGACCCCGGTTGACCAGGGCAACCAGGTGCTGGGGCAGATCTTCGGGTCCAAGGATGTCTCGCGCACGGTCGCGCAGCAGGCTGCGGGCTCCACCGGGCTCAGCCCGGACCTGCTCAAGCAGATGCTCCCCATGGTGGCGATGGCAGCGGCGGGCTTCATGGCCAAGCAGGCGAGCGCCGCGCCGGCCGCTGGCGGGGGAGCGGGCGGCATGCTGGGCCAGGTCGTCTCGGCGCTCACCGGCGGCGGCCGCCAGCAGGCCGGCGGGGTCGGCAATCTCATGCAGCTTCTCGACATGGATGGCGACGGCAATCCGCTGAACGACGTCATGCGGCTGATGAAGCGCTAGGAGTCGTCGGCAAGCGCCCAGCGGGCAGCAGTGACCTGGGGCTCGAGGCTGAGCCGGCCGATGATCTGTTCCAGCGGGGCCGCGGCCGGGCCTGCGCCTTCCACCTCTGCCTCGATCCCGACCCGGTCGCTCTCCTCGATATTCTGGCTGGCCAGCCGGCGCAGGCGCAGGCCGGCCGATGACACGCCCTGCAGCAGCAGCGCGCGCACATGCGCCTCTGCCTCGTGCCGCACCGTCACCGTCACGAGATAGGCGCGCTCGCCCTCCGGTTCGCTGCGCGGCCGGGTGTTGATGAAGCGCAGGACGGGGCGCAGGGCAATGTTCACGGCAAGGACGAAGCCGGCTGCGATCGCCGCCAGCGCGTGCGCACCATAGCCGGCGAGCACGCCGACGGCGGCAGCGCACCAAAGGGTTGCCGCCGTGTTCAGACCGCGCACGTTGAGACCTTCACGAAAGATGATCCCGGCACCCAGAAAACCAATCCCCGAGACAACCTGTGCTGCCACCCGAGTTGGACTGGCCTCGCCAGGCACCAGCATGGAAAAGGCAACGAAGCTGGCCGAGCCCAGCGAAACGAGCGTGTTGGTGCGCAGGCCGGCAAGCCGCTGGCGCCACTGCCGCTCGAGGCCGATGATGGCCCCAAGCAGCGCAGCAATCAGCAGGTTGAACCCAAGATCCAGAAGCGCGTTCATGCCGACTGCCACCCAGGCGCGGGTCCGCTTGCGCAGGAGCTGGCAGGCGGCATCAGAAATCCACCGTGAGATAGGCGAGGAAGCGCCGCGGCCAGATCAGCTGGTAAGCGCCCGCATCCACCAGCTCGAAGCCCTGCTTGTCGAAAAGATTATCGATCTGGACGCGCAACATCGCCTCGTTTCCGCCAATGGCGAAGAATCGCCGTCCGCCAATTGCCACGAGCGTGCGTGTCGGGATTTCCACCAGATTGTTGACGGTTGCCGTCTCTGGCGAGCGGTGGGAGACTTCAAGATCAAAGGAGACCCCGGGAATGAAGGGCGGCCGCCAGTCCGCGCTTGCCTCGATCCGGCGAGCAAGCCCGCCCACCGCGCGCGGGCCCGAGATGCCGGCTTCCACCGCCTCGCCGCGCACGGCGGGGTCGAGCAGCAGCATCCCTATGTTAAGGGAAAGCTCGGGCGTGACCATGCCGGCAAGTGAGGTTTCGAAGCCGCGGTTGCGCAGGTCTCCCAACTCCCGAAAGATGTTGGCGTTGTCGATGCTGAAGTAGGGCTTGGATAGCTGGAAGGCACCGGCAATCAACCGCAGCTCCTCGGCGATCTTCCAGCGCAGCCCGAAGTCGAACTGGCGCGTCGGGATGGCGGGCAGCGCTTCGTTGCGGTTGTCGGCATTTCCGGGGGCAATACCGCTTTCCTCGAGCCCATTCACATAGCCACCGAAGATTTCGATCGTGGGCGAGAGCTCGATGGCAAGCCCGACGTTGAACAGCCATTTCCTGGTGTCGATCGCATCGGGGACTTCGCCGATGACGCCGATTCGCTTGCGGAAATCGGTGTACTGGACCCCGACATCCAGCTCGCCGACGCCCTCCCATCGTCCCATATAGGCAAGGCCCGCGAACCATTGCTTGACCTTGTCGCGCTGCTGCGTGTCGAACTCGAGGGTCGCAGGCGGGGGCACGCGCGTGATTCGATCGATTCGCGTGGGGCCAAGGTCCACCTCGGCCGACCCGTCAAAACGGCGCACCGAGTCCCGGCCGCGGAAATTGGCAAGCAGCCTGTGTAGTCTGGGGCCATCCTCGATGGTACGCTGCAGGCGGGCCTCGCCGCTTAGCGAGCCGAAGAAAAGCGAGGGATCGCGCAGGACGATATGGCGCGCGCTACCGTCCGGCTGGACATCTTCCATCAGATTCTCGCCATCCTCGGGATTGCGCGTCTCCGAACGGAAGATGCCGAACTTGAAGTCCCAGCCGTCGGCAATCCCCCAGCGCATGATCCCACCGGTGTTGATCTCGACATCATCGCGGAACGACCAGTCCGGTCCAATGCGGGTGCGGCGGGGCAGCCGGGGCGGCAGGAAATCGCCAGCCGGCACATAGATGGGCGTAATGTCGTCCAGCGGCGTGTACGCAAGGCTCAGGAAGGGAATGATCTGCAGCCGGTCGGTCGGCTCCCAGTTGACCATCACCGAGCCTTCGAATTTGTTGTCGCGCCGGCCGTCGCCTTCGCGCAGCCATTCGAGCGTAGCACCAAGACCCACGCTCAGCCGGTCGGTCACCGGCAGGGCCAGATCCATCTCACCGCGGACTTCCCCGAAGCTGGTGACCCCGAAGAGGCCGCTGGCTGCAAACTCCTGGCCGGGCAGGCGGAGCTCGAAATCGACGATGCCCGACGGCGCCGGAAAGGGGACTCCGATGACGCTGGGGCCGATCAGGATGTTGGTCGCGCCCGAGGTCCGGTCCGTCGGCACGATGACCGCGTCAAAATAGAGGCCGTCGAGCCGCACATTCCCGGCTGCAAGCGGGGAAAAGCCACGCACCAGCTCGTCATTGTAGAGGCCCACGGCCTCGCGTCCGACCACCGTTCCGAACGCGTCGCTGGCCTGTCGTACCGGGTTTTCGCCGGCGCGGCTGCCGGCGGCCGTGAGCGGCTGCGACCGCTGGAGCGCAGACGGCATACGCGTGTCGGGCAAGGGGGCCTCGCGCGGGGGCACGGTTGCCTCGGCGGGAATTTCAGTCTCTTCTGCGGGCTCGGGCGCCGGCTGCTGCTGCGCGAAGGCCGGGCTGGCGGCGGCCGCAAGCAGCGGGGCAAGCAGGCGGCAGGCGGATAGGATTGCGAAGCGGGTCATCATGAAGTGGCTCCCTGGCAGAAGCCCTGACTAAACAGGAAATGTTGCGGTTTGGTCGGGGCGAGGCACCAGTGCCCGGCCCCGGGCGGGAAGCGGCTGGGGCACCAGCCGGCCAGCCGGAGCCGTCTGGCGGTTCGCCGCCGCTCGCCCCCCGGGCCGCGAGGCGCCACTGCACGCAACTCGCCAAGATGGCGCCAGCACCCCCATTGAAGCGACCCTGCAGCAGCATCGCATGCGCCCAGTGCTTCGCGCGGCTCAACCGGCCATCAGGTCGGCGAGGAATGCCCAGGCGATCGAGAAATAGATGACGACGCCGAGCAGATCCATGATCGAGGT
>JBDNCK010000141.1:0-5368 GCA_046719675.1 Sphingomonadaceae bacterium
CGATCTATCGCGAAGGTGATGCCGGGCGTGTAGTTGTTGACATAGAGCATCCGTCCGGCGGCATCGAAGGTGGCACCGGCGAATTCCGCGCCACGATAGTTGCCGGGGTTGAACTGGCCCGTCCGGCCCATGGCGTCGATCTGCGCCTGGGTGAGTGCCACATTGCTCTTGGCGAAGATGTAGGCCAGACCCTCGGCCGTGTAGCCCATGAGACGCTGGCCGGGCCCATACTGGTCGACGACTGCCGAGCCGTCGTCGCAGGTCAGGATGCCGCCCTTCGGGCTCACGCAGACATTGTCCACATTGTTGCCGGCGATGCGCGCGGCAGGCGCATGGATCAGGGTCAGCGTCCCCATGTCGGGGTTGGTCCGGCTCGGCTTGTACTGCCATACGGCGCCAAGGCCGAAGCCTGCTGCGCCTGACGCATTGTAGCCGAAGCTGGTGTCGCAGATGAACATGGACTGGGTCTTCTGGTCCCACCAGAGGCCCTCGCCACGGCTCATGCGCAGGGCACCGGCATCGCGCGCCTGGCGATAGGGGCCCGAGCAGGAACGTGTGCCCGTGTCGGGATTGTTGGCGCCAGTCTCAGTGGAGGTCGTTGGATTGGCATCCGGGTTGGCGACGTCCACCCACTCGATGGCAAAGGATTGGCCCACCTGCTGGACATCGCTTGGACGCACGCCTTCCAGCGCGAGAAGGTTGGCGCGTTCGATCCCAACGATCCTGGCTGCCTGCAGCTTGCCGCCGTCCCACAGCGCGCCATAGGTGCGCGAGGTGTTGTTCGGCAAAAAGCGGTAGAACGCCGCTACGTTGCGCTGGTCTTCCGTCTCGTAGACATAGCCGGTCACCGGATCGACCGCGCAGGCTTCGTGGCTGAGGCGGCCCATGTCCACGATCGGAATTGCCCGGGTGACAGCAGGGTCGGGATGCACGTCGAACACATAGCCATGCGGCCGGCCGCCGACGCTCGTGCGGTTGATGGTGGTTTCCTCCGCGGAAAGCCAGGTCCCCCACGGAGTCGGGCCGCCAGCGCAAGGCCGGATCGTGGCACCGATGACGGCCTTGTGTTCGATCAGCTGGCCACCCCGCATCCGAAGCACCGTGCAACCGCCGGCACTGCCGCCGGCAAGGCCGTTCACGCGATCATAGACGGCATCCGGATTACCCGGAACATCGAGCAGGGTTCCGTTTGTGATCTCATGGTTGCGGATGAGCAGCACTTCGTTGGTCCGGCTGTTGACCGTGCGCACCACGGCCATCCCGTCATGGGCGGCCGGCACGCGCTGGCCGTCGTCCATCAGGTCGCCCCGCCAGGAGACCGAGCGATAGCTGAACCCCTTGGGCAGCCAGAGCAGCGGCAGGCCGGTGTTGAGATCGTTGGTCAGCTGCAGCGGCCCGTAGGGACCGACCACGGGTGCCAGCTGTTCGCCATTGGCATTCGTCTGGGCGCGCGCGGCATCGGCGTTGATCAGCGCCGCGATCGGGCCCGCAGCCGCCAGAGACACGGCACTGCCCTTGAGCAGGCCGCGCCGGTTGAGCGCAGTCATCTCGTTCATTTCTTGCTTCCCCTCGACTCAGGCGAGGCGGGTCATCCTCGCCGGCCGGCGCGCCCTAGGCCCGGCCGATTAACATTTGGGGACATCGGCATGTCAGTTGCGTGAAGCTTTCGCGACAAGATGTGGATAAACTGCGGATTCTTCTGTCATAATCCGGAAGCCGCGCACGTGCCTGCGCGCCGGTGTCAGGTGCGGCCGGAGGCGGCCGGGTGGAAATGGTGCCACACCGCCTCGGCCGTTGCGCGGCTGATCCCCGGTGCCTTCAGCAGGTCTGCAAGACTTGCCCCCTTCACTGCGCGGGCTGTCCCGAAATGCATGAGGAGCGCCTTCTTGCGCGCTGGCCCGATCCCCGGAACCTCGTCCAGGGACGAAACCGCAAGCGCCCGCGATCGCCTGGCCCGGTGCCCGCCGATCGCAAACCGGTGCGCCTCGTCGCGCAGGCGCTGCAGGAAGAAGAGCAGCGGGTCATTGGGCGGCAGGGAAAGTTCGCGCCCGTCGGCCAGGTGGAACGTCTCGCGCCCGGCATTGCGGTCCGGACCCTTGGCGATCCCGACCACGGCCACGTCCTCGACCCCGAGCTCGGCCAGCGTTGCCACCACCGCCGAGACCTGGCCCTTCCCACCGTCGATGAGCAGCAGGTCCGGCCATTCTGCCTGGCTGGCATCGGCATCGTCTTCGAGCAGGCGCCGGAAGCGCCGGCCAAGCACATGGCGCATCATCCCGAAATCGTCGCCTGCCGTCACGTCGCTGCCGCGCGCGTTGAACGTCCGATACGCTGACTTGCGGAAACCCTCTGGCCCGGCGACCACCATGACGCCCACCATGTTGCTGCCCATCACATGGCTGTTGTCGTAGATCTCGATCCGGCGCGGCACATCGGGCAGGTCGAACAGCCGGGCAAGGCCGGCCAGGTGGGCATCCTGTGTCGTCCGCTCGGCCAGCCGTCGTGCAACGGCCTCCACGGCGTTGCGCCGGGCCTGCTCCACCAGCGCGTGCAGCCGCCCGCGCAGGGGAACACGGATCTCCACGCGCTGGCCGGTTGCTTGCGAGAGCGCGTCGGCCAGCAGCTCCGAGTCCGGCACGGCGCGATCGAGCAGCAGCAGGCGGGGCGGTGTCAGATCGGTGTAGAACTGGCCAAGGAACGCCGCCAGCACTTCGGCTTCGTCCCGGTCGCCGGCCTGCGCCGGAAACAGCGCCCGATGGCCCCAGTTCTGCCCGCCGCGGATGAAGAAGATCTGCACGCAGGTGAGGCCACCATCGCGCGCAAGCGCAATCACGTCGGCATCGAGCTTCGCGTCGCCGGCGTGGACTGCCTGCGCCCCCTGGATGAAGGTCAGCGCCTTCAGCCGGTCCCGCAGGACGGCTGCCCGCTCATAATCCTGGGCGGCAGCTGCCTCCTGCATGGCAGCCCCCAGCCGCCCCTGCACGGCCGATGATCGGCCCGACAGGAAGGCCTTGGCGTCGGCCACCAGTGCTCCATATTCCTCCTCGGCGATTCGCCCGACGCAAGGCGCTGCGCAGCGCCGGATCTGGTAGAGAAGGCATGGCCGCGACCGGTTGGCCATGAAGCTGTCGGTGCAGGAGCGCAGCAGGAAGACCTTCTGCAGCGCGTTGAGCGTCTGGTTGACCGAGCCCGCGCTTGCGAACGGCCCGTAATAGAGCGTGCCATCCTTGGGTGCCCCGCGATGCTTGGACAGCCGCGGAAAGGCGTGCCCTTCGTTGAGCGCGATGAAGGGGAAGCTCTTGTCGTCGCGCAGCAGCACGTTGAAGGGCGGCCGGTGCCGCTTGATGAGCTGATTCTCGAGAAGCAGCGCTTCGGCTTCCGAGCGGGTGGTGATGACCTCCATGCCCCGCGTCTGGGCCACCATCCGCTGGAGCCGGATGGGCAGCCGCTCGACCTGGGTGTAGCTGGCCACCCGGTTCCTGAGCGCCCGGGCCTTGCCCACATAGAGAATATCGCCAGCTTCGTTCACCATCCGGTACACGCCCGGCTGGCGCGAAAGCGTTGCCAGCGTGTTGCGGATGGCCGCCACGCCCGCCTCCAGGTCGGGCTGGCCAGCCGACACGGCCCGCGTGGCCTCTGCCTCCTCGAACCGGTCCGCCGATTCCGGTCGCTTCCTCGTCATGCGATCCCACTTAGGGCTTCGCATTCTCCCGCAAAAGCGTGACCGACATGCGCCGGTTCCGCGGGTCGGTCGGATCCTCGGCGATGAAGGGTTCGGTATCGGCCACGCCCTCCAGACGCTGGAAGCGCCGGTCCCCGATGCCCGCGCGCGCCAGCACGGCGCGCGTGCTTTCCGCGCGCATCGTCGAAAGCGTCCAGTTGTTCATGCCAGCCGCGTTGGCAAAGGGCACCGAATCGGTGTGCCCGCGCACGGCAAGCCGGTTCGGTAGATCGCGCACGGCCTCTGCCACCACGCCCAGCACCGCGCGCGCGCGCGGATCCATGTCCGCGGTTCCCGAGCGGAACATGGAATAATCTTCCTTGTCGATCAGCTCGATCCGGAGGCCCTCTTCCGTCACCGTCATGCGGATCTGATCGCCGAGGTCGCGAAGGCCCGGGTCCGACTGGACGCGCCTGCGGATCTTCTCGGCGGCCTCGCGCATGGCGTCCATGTCGGTCGGGTTCTTGCCGCGGTCCTGGGTCTGGAAGGGCAGGGCGGGCTGCGGGCCGGACAGCTGCGGATAGGGCGCGTTGCCCTCCGGCTCCTCGAGCGAGCGGCCGCCCATCACACCATTGGAGCCGCCGGATCGTTCCATCGGGATGATCGTGGGCGCGAAATAGTCGGCAATCCCCTTGCGCTTCTGCTCGTCGGTCGCGCCGAGCAGCCACATCAGCAGGAAGAAGGCCATCATCGCCGTCACGAAGTCGGCATAGGCCACCTTCCAGGCCCCGCCGTGATGCGCGGCATGTTTCTTGCCGCGCACCTTCTTGACAAGGATTTCCGGCTCCGGCGCCGGGCCCATCGCGTTCACTTGGCCCTTGCTCCTTCAAATACTTCGGTGAAGCTCGGCTGGAACTCGGGCGAAATGGCCGTGCGCGCCTGTTCGAGCACGATCGGCTGCGGCTGGTTCCTGAGGCTCGCGAGAATCACCCGGCGCACCACCTGGTAGATCTGGGCGTCGGTTTCCTCGATCTGCTTCAGCCGGTTCGCCATCGGCCCGACGAGCCCATAGGAGAGGAACACGCCGAGGAAGGTGCCGACCAGCGCTGCCCCGATCATCGCGCCCAGGATGGCGGGCGGCTGGTCGATGGAGCCCATCGTCTTGATGACCCCGAGGACGGCAGCCACGATCCCGAGTGCCGGCAGGGCATCGGCCATGGTCTGCAGCGCCTCGGCGGGCCTGGCGGCATGGTGGTGGTGGGTTTCGATCGCGGTGTCGAGCACATCCTCGATGGCAACGCTCGAGACCGTGCCGGTGGAGACCACCAGCAGGCGCAGCGTGTCGGAGACAAGGTGCACGAAGAAGGGATCGT
The DNA here is from genome assembly GCA_046719675.1 of Sphingomonadaceae bacterium. Lineage (GTDB taxonomy): Bacteria > Pseudomonadota > Alphaproteobacteria > Sphingomonadales > Sphingomonadaceae > Thermaurantiacus. Next base: position 5,035 of record JBDNCK010000141.1, read on the forward strand.
CGCGCAGCTTCGGCGCCTCGCCCCAGATGGACGAGCTTTCCGGATTTTCCACATGCGGCTCGACGGCAACCGCCCCTTCGGCCTTGAGCAGCCGCATCAGCTTCACGGTGAGCGCGATGGCGGCCAGATAATCTGCCTTGCCGAAGCGCGGCCCCTTGAGCACCCGGGCGAGCCCGGCGCCCACCTGCTTGATGAGCGCGATGTTGTTGCCGATGATGAGGGCGCCGGTCGCTGCACCCCCGATGATCATCATCTCGGCCGGCAGCGCCGCGAGCACGGGTGCGATATTGCCGCCGGCGATGATGAAACCGCCGAAGACCATCACCATTTCAAC
>JBDNCK010000142.1:0-5364 GCA_046719675.1 Sphingomonadaceae bacterium
CCGGCCCGTCGTCTTCCAGTCCGAGCGCACGCAGCGTCACGCAGCCGTTGCCCAAGCGCTGCTGGCGGCGGGCGGGGCCTATCGCTGCTATGCAACCCCGGAAGAGCTGGAGGCCATGCGCGAGGATGCGCGCCGGGACGGGCGCCCGCTTCACTACGACCGCCGCTGGCGGGATCGCACCGACTGGCCGACGGACAGGCCCTATGCCGTCCGCCTCAAGGCGCCCATGGAAGGGGCGATCACCCTCCACGATGCAGTGCAGGGCGAGGTGACGGTGGCCGCCTCCGAACTCGACGACTTCATCCTGCTCCGCTCGGATGGCACGCCCACCTACATGCTCGCCGTCGTCGTCGATGATCATGACATGGGCGTGACCCATGTGATCCGCGGCGACGATCATCTGTCCAACACGCCGCGCCAGCTCGCCCTCATCCGCGCGCTGGGCTGGCCGGAGCCGGCCTATGCGCATGTCCCGATGATCCACGGGCCCGACGGCGCCAAGCTTTCCAAGCGCCACGGCGCCGTCGGTGTCGAGACCTACCGCGACGAGATGGGGATCCTGCCCGAGGCGCTCGAGAACTACCTGCTGCGGCTTGGCTGGGGGCATGGCGATGTCGAGCTCGTCACCCGCGAGGAGGCCATCGCCCTGTTCGACCTGTCGGGCATCGGCCGCTCCCCTGCCCGCTTCGACCAGGCGAAGCTGGAAAGCGTCAATGCCCACTACATGAAGCGGGCAGACGATGCGCGGCTGGCGCGGCTTGTCGCGCCCCGCATCGAGTCTGCGCTCGGACGGCCGCTCACCGGGCACGAAGCCGGATTGCTGCTTCGCAGCATGCCCGATCTCAAGATTCGAGCCAAGGATCTCAATGCGTTGGCGGACTCCTCGCGCTATCTCTTCGCATCGCGTCCCATTTCGATGGACGCGGGCGCAGCGAAGTTGCTAGACGAACGGGGCCGCCAGCTTCTTGCGCAGGTCGATGCTGCGCTGGCTGCATTGCCGGCCTGGAACCGGGTTGCACTGGAAGCGGCGGCCAAGACGCTGGCAGAACAGGCCGGCGTTGGGCTCGGCAAGGTCGCAGGGCCGATCCGGGCGGCGCTGACCGGGACGACGGTCAGCCCGTCGGTGTTCGGGATCCTGGAGGTGCTGGGTTGCGAGGAAAGCCGCGCGCGCATCACCGACGCGCTGGCGCAGACGAAGGAGCGGGCAGAATGAACGAGATGGCAGTGGCGGAGACGGGGACGAAGGTGGCGCGGCTCGATCTCGGCGACCGCGCGCTCGACCTGCCGGTGCTCTCCGGTTCCGTCGGGCCGGACGTGGTCGACATCCGCAAGCTCTATGGCGCCGCCGATGTGTTCACCTATGACCCCGGCTTCACCTCAACGGCAGCCTGCGCGTCGGCAATCACCTATATCGATGGTGACAAGGGCGTGCTGCTCTATCGCGGCTACCCGATCGACCAGCTCGCCGAACAGTCCAACTTCATGGAAGTGGCCTATCTTCTGACCGAGGGCGAGCTTCCCAGCCAGGACGAATATGACCGGTTCGTCTACACCATCACGCGCCACACGATGGTGCACGAACAGTTCATGAACTTCTACCGCGGGTTCCGGCGCGATGCCCACCCGATGGCGATCATGTGCGGGGCCGTCGGCGCGCTGTCCGCCTTCTACCACGACTCGACCGACATCGACGATCCGCGGCAGCGGATGATCGCAAGCCACCGGCTGATCGCGAAGATGCCGACGATTGCAGCGATGGCCTATAAATATTCCGTGGGCCAGCCCTTCGTCTATCCGGACAATTCGCTCTCCTACACCGGCAATTTCCTGCGGATGACCTTTGCCGTGCCGGCGGAGCCCTATGAGGTGAACCCCGTCGTCGAGCAGGCGCTCGACCGCATCTTCACGCTCCATGCCGACCATGAGCAGAATGCCTCCACCTCCACGGTGCGCCTTGCCTCCTCGTCGGGTGCCAACCCCTTTGCCTGCATTGCCGCCGGCATCGCCTGCCTGTGGGGTCCGGCCCATGGCGGCGCCAACGAGGCCGCGCTCAAGATGCTGCACGAGATCGGCCGGCCGGAGCGGATCCGGAAATATGTCGAGCGCGCCAAGGACAAGAATGATCCGTTCCGCCTGATGGGCTTCGGGCACCGGGTCTACAAGAATTACGACCCCCGTGCCAAGGTCATGATGCAGACTGCAAGAGAGGTGCTCGACACGCTGAAGGTAGACGATCCGATCTTCGATGTCGCGCGCGAGCTTGAGCAGATTGCCCTTTCCGATGACTACTTCATCGAGAAGAAACTCTATCCGAATGTCGATTTCTATTCGGGCATCATCCTGTCTGCGATCGGTTTCCCGACATCGATGTTCACCGCGCTGTTCGCGCTGGCACGCACGGTGGGCTGGGTTGCCCAGTGGAACGAGATGATCGGCGACCCGGAGCAGAAGATCGGCCGCCCCCGCCAGCTCTATGTCGGCCCGCCGCGCCGCGACTATGTGCCGATCAGCGCGCGATAGAACAGTTGTTCACCCAGAAGGAGAAGTCGCGTAGCGTCGGGATTGCCAGCCACCAGGAGTCCCGCAGTTGCCCGTAGCGGAAGTTCCGCGTGCCGGCATTGGATTGAAGCGGCTGGGTGACGATTCCGTTCCTGCGCCTGGCAACCTGGCCGAGGTCCGGGTCCTCCGGGGCAACGATCTGGATATGCCCGGATCTTGCGCGATTCTCATGCTTAGCAGCTATCACGGCGATCTGGCCGGCGTTCGCTGCTGACTGCAGGGCATCCACGCTCTGGACGCGCACCCATCCATAGGCAGGGCCGTGCAGCGCCAGCCAGAGAAAGAGGTCGTTCGCCCGATATTCGGTGACCGTCTTTCCATATAAGGCCGCAACCGTCTGGCCCCTGCGCAAGGCGTGATAGGCTTCGTCCGTCCACCAGACCCGGGGCATGTAGCAACCTGCAAGGTCGCAGACATCATGCACATAGACATTGCAGTAGGTCTTGGTACCCGACGGCCACCAGCGGCCGTGGGAGGAATTGCCGACATCAAGCCAGTCGAGGATCCTTCGAATGCCCGCAGCCGGACCTCCGACATGCGCAGCGGCCCGACCGGGGGCGCCTGGCTCGCCAAGGGAGAAGGCCCAATTGCCGACCGCGGTCCGCGTGGCGGCAGGCAGCCGCCCGAGGCTTGCCTCCGTCACCCTGGGCGCCGTCGGGACAGGCGACCAGACAGGGGAGGCTCCAAGCGGCTGGACATAGTCGGGAGCTGCGTTCAGCTCGCCCTGCCAGAGGATCCCGTCGTGCAGGGCTTCCACCTGCCACCAGCCCTGGCGGGCAGATGAGCCAATCTTGCGGAACGGATCACCCTGAACAAGCGTGACGCGAATCCGGCCAAGGGCGTCCGCGCCATCACCAGGGCGCGCACGGTCCCGCAGGTTCAGCTTCCGGGCAATGACGTGATGGTCCATGCTGCAATCCTCCACGCAGGACACTGCCGGATCACCGACCTGCCCTTCTGTGGCAAACCGCACATCCATTCTTGTGCGCGCGCCAGACTTCCCTATGTTTGACGCATGATCGCATTGTCTGCCAGTGCTGCGGCCCGCGTGCGGGCAATTGCCGAGCGCCAGGGCAAGCCGCCTGCGCTGAGGCTTTCGGTCGAGGGCGGCGGATGTGCCGGCTTCCAGTATCGCTTCGGGCTGGCGGACACCCGCGATCCGGGCGACTTCGTGACCGTGACCGACGGAGTGGAGCTGGTGATCGACGAGATGTCGCTGCCGCTGATCGAAGGCTCGGTGGTGGATTTCGTGTCCAGCCTCGGGGGCGCCTCCTTCCAGGTCACCAATCCGAATGCCGCCTCCTCGTGCGGCTGCGGCACATCCTTCTCGGTTTGAAGCTTGCCACCTTCAACGTGAACGGGATCGCGGCGCGGCTGCCGCGCGTGATGGAATGGCTCGCCCACGCCCGGCCCGACGTCGTTGGCCTGCAGGAAATCAAGTGCGAGGATGCGCGCTTTCCCCGCGCCGCCTTCGAGGCAGAAGGCTGGCATGTGGAAACCCATGGCCAGAAGAGCTTCAATGGCGTGGCCATCCTCTCGCGCGCGCCGATCGAGAATGTCACGCGCGGCCTTCCCGGCGATGCGGCGGACGACCAGGCGCGCTACATCGAGGCAAGGATTGCCGGGATCCGCTTCGCCAACATCTATCTGCCCAACGGCAATCCGCAGCCGGGCCCGAAGTTCCTCTACAAGCTTGCCTGGATGGAGCGTCTCGCCGCGCGCGCCCGGGAGCTTCTGGCCACGGAGGCACCGGTGGTGATGGCCGGCGACTTCAACGTCTGCCCGACGGCAGAGGATGTCGCGCGGCCCGACCTGATGGCCGACGATGCCCTGTGCCAGCCCGAATCGCGCGCCGCCTGGCGGGCGCTCGTCGCCCAGGGCTGGACGGAGGCAACCCGCGCCCGCTTTCCGGGCGAGACCATCTACACCTTCTGGGACTATCAGGCCGGCGCCTGGGCGAAGAACTGGGGTCTGAGGATCGACCATATCCTGCTCTCGCCCGCCGCCGCCGACCGGATGCTGGACACGGGCGTGGACCGCGACGCGCGTGCGGCCGACAAGGCCTCCGACCATGTCCCGGTCTGGGTGGAGCTGGCCTGACGACCGGGCCCTACAGATCCTTCTCGAAGATCCGGTAGGTGCGGGTGATGCGGGCGTCGATTGCCTCGGCAATCGAGCGCATCGGACCATTGTCCTCGAGGATCCAGCCGATCTCGCCGCGCGAGGCCCCATAGTTCGCAACGGAGGCACGGCGCGTGTATTCGATCATCATGAAGGCAAGGAGCGATGCCATGCGCGTTCCCTGCAGGTGGCGGCGCACCCCCATGAGCGGCACCCGCATGCGCGAGACCTGCGGTTTCCTGAGGCGCCACAGCAGCTTCGCCCAGCCGAACGGAAACAGGCGGCCGTTGAGGTCGGCCGTCAGCTCGTTGATGTCGGGCACGGTGAACATGAAGGCAACGGGCTCGCCTTCGACTTCCGCAATCCGGATGAGGTCGGGAAACATGATGGGGCGCAGCTTCTTCGCCGCGTGCGCGATTTCCGCATCCGTGAGCGGCACGAATCCCCAGTTGGCCTCCCACGCCTCGTTGAGGATCGAAAGCACGAGCTTCGCCTCGGCGTCGAAATGCGCCTTGTCTGCCTCGCGAACGCGTACCCGGCTGTTCCTTTCCCCTGCCGCCACGATCCGCTGCACAAGCTCGGGGAAGGGCCTCGCAATATCCAGCTCCCAGCTGTGCAGATCCTTGACGCCAAGATAGCCCGATGCCGCGAGCATTGCCTCATAGCCCGGGCGGTGGTGGCCCA
>JBDNCK010000143.1:0-5364 GCA_046719675.1 Sphingomonadaceae bacterium
CCCAGACTCCGGCCAGCGCATGGGGATGCAGCATCTGCAGCAGCAGCGCGGCAATCCCGCCAGCCATCATGGTCGTCACGTCGGCATGCACGTCAAACGCGACGGACCCGCGCGGCAACAGCCGCTCGCCCTGCGGCGCCGGGCGAACCGCTGGCGCTCCGCCAGGATCGGCAAACATGCGTCTTACCTGTTGCGCAATCTCGAGGCGGAACGATGGTTGCCGGGTCATGCGGCTTCTATAGCGGGTTTTCCGCCGTTTCGCCCCGCGGAACCGCCTTCTCGGCCGGGCCGTTCCGGGACACAGGCTCAGCCAGCGGCACCGAGGCGTGCGATCGCAGGGACCGGGTGCATCCGCCAACGCCGATCATGGGCGCGCCCGGCCATCTGCGCTGCCGGCTTGCGCGCCTGAGCGCCTGCTGCCGAACCTGTGCGTGCCCGTCGGACTGGTGGCGCGCCGGATGGTGCAGGGGTTGCAGCGCACATGGTCAGGTCCGGTTGCCGGCTTCATCCATCAGCACCTCGCGCCTGCCCACATGGTCGGGCGCGGAAACCAGGCCCATCTCCTCCATCTGCTCGATGAGGCGCGCCGCCGAATTGTAGCCCACGCGCAGCGTGCGCTGCAGGTAGGAAATGGTTGCCTTCCGCGACACGGCGACAACCTGGATCGCCTGGGAAAGAAGATCGCCGTCGCCGGCAACGGCCATGGCGCCCTTGCGGCCGGCCTTGGGCATCATCGCCTCGAAGCCGTCTGGCCCGTCGGGCTCCTCCGTCACGCCCTCGAGATAGGAGGGCGCGCCCTGCGCCTTCCAGTGGGCAGCAACCGCCTCCACTTCCTCGTCCGACACGAAGGGCCCGTGCACGCGCACGATGCGATTGGAGCCGGGCATGTAGAGCATGTCGCCCTTGCCGAGCAGCTGCTCGGCGCCCTGTTCGCCGAGGATGGTGCGGCTGTCGATCTTGCTCGTTACCTGGAAGCTGATCCGCGTCGGCAGGTTCGCCTTGATGACGCCGGTGATGACATCGACCGACGGGCGCTGGGTTGCCATGATGAGGTGGATGCCGGCGGCGCGCGCCTTCTGCGCCAGGCGCTGGATCAGGAACTCGACTTCCTTGCCCGCCGTCATCATGAGATCGGCCATCTCGTCGACGACGATGACGACGAGCGGCAGCGGCTCGAGCGAAAGGGTCACTTCCTCATATTCGGGGTGGCCTTCGGCGTCGAAGCCGGTCTGGATGCGGCGCGTGAAGGTCTCGCCCTTCTTCAGCGCCTCGCGCACCCGCTCGTTATAGGCCGCAAGCGAGCGCACATTGATGTGCGCCATGTTGCGATAGCGGTCCTCCATCTGCTCGACCGCCCATTTGAGTGCGCGGATGGCCTTCGCCGGCTCGGTGACGACGGGCGCCAGCAGGTGCGGGATGCCGTCATAGACGGACAGCTCCAGCATCTTGGGATCGATCAGGATCATCCGGCACTGCTCGGGCCGCAGCCGGTAGAGGAGCGAGAGGATCATCGCATTCAGGCCCACCGACTTGCCGCTCCCGGTGGTGCCGGCAATCAGCAGGTGCGGCATGGGCGCGAGATCGGCAACGACGGGAGCGCCCGATATGTCCTTTCCCAGCACCAGCGGCAGGCTGGCGCGCGTGCCCTCGAAGGTGTCGCTGGCGATGAGCTCGGAGAGCACCACCATGTCCCGCTTGCGGTTCGGAAGCTCGATCCCGATCACATTTCGCCCCGGGATGACGGCAACGCGGGCAGAGACCGCGCTCATCGAACGCGCAATGTCGTCAGCAAGGCCGATCACCCGGCTGGCCTTGATGCCGGGTGCGGGCTCCAGCTCGTAGAGGGTGACGACGGGCCCCTGCGAAATCCCGACGATCGCACCGCGCACGCCATAATCCTCGAGCACGGCTTCCAGCAGCCGCGCGTTCTGGGTGAGCGCGGCATCGTCGGCAGCAGGCGCCGAGGCGGCCGGGGGCGGGCGCAGCAGCGACACGGGCGGCAGATCCGCGCGGTCGCCCAGCATCAGGCTTGGCTGACGCTCTTTCTCGGCGCGCCCCGAAGGCGCCGGCCGCTTGGGCCGATGGACACTGAGCGGAGCTGCGGCAGGCACCGCCTCGGCAATCGGCATCTCCGGCAGGTCGGCTTCGCGATCCGCCGGCTGCCGCTGCAGGGCATTCCGGGCCGCGGCCACGAGGGGAGACAGCGAGATCCGCGACGCGCGCAATAGCAGGGCAACCGCGCCAACCGCGAGGAGGAGCCCGGCAATGCCTGGAAGGAGGACAGGGTCTGCGCCTGCCGGAAGCTGCTCCAGCGCGGAAAGCGCCAGCCGGCCAAGCACGCCGCCGGCGCCGGACTCGATCGCCAGGAGGGGCGCGGGGTGGAGAAGACCGGCGGCGCCTGCCGCCATTACCATGCTGGCGAACCCAAGCCCTGCTGCCCGTGCGATGCGGGGGACGGGTGCCAGGAAAAGCAGATGGGCGCCCCAGGCAAGGAGCAGCAGCAGCGGAACCGCCGAGGCCAGCCCGAACCCCTGCAGCAAGGCGTCGGACAGAATGGCGCCGGGAAGGCCAACGAGATTGGCCGGCTCCCGACCCGTTGCCGTGTTGAGCGACGGATCGGCCGGATCATGGGTCAGCAGCATGGCCGCCAGCAGCGCTGCGAGCGCGAGCAGCAGCGTGGATCCCAGGAGAAAGGCGCCCGTGCGCAGGGCCTTGCCCAGCCAGCTGGCGCCGGACGCGTGCCCACGATCGGGCCGCGCGCGACGCGCCACGCGCCAGGGCGCAGCGTCGAGCAGATCGGCCGTCAAGGGTGCCATGCGCTGCCATCATGCCGGCGGGGGAGTCCGCCGGTCAAGAGGTTGTTCGCGCTTTGTCCCGGGGCTGTGGCTTTGTGGGCAGGGGCCGGGAAAAATGGCCCGGGTGGCAGGCACCCGGGCCGGAAGGAAGGACCATGAGTCCCGAAGCGAGCACAGGAGCCCGAAGGCACCCGTGCTGTAGCCATCAAGAATCGTGCCAACCTGTCGCTGGGCGCGTCCATGGGCGAGGAGCGATTGATGATGCCCAGGAATGAGGCAGGGCTGCAACCACATTGCCCGGGAGTGCCCAAAAAAGTGGCTAAGGCGCAAGTGTCGCGGGGCTTGGAGCTGCGCGCCGCCCCCCTTATGGCAATTCCCATGAACGCGCTGGAGTCCGATGTCCTGATCGTTGGCGGCGGCCTGGTCGGCCAGACCCTTGCGCTCGCGCTTGCCGCCCATGCCATCACCAGCATCGTGGTGGAACGCGCGGACCCGGACTCGCAGCTGGCGGCAGGTTTCGACGGCAGGGCTTCCGCGATTGCCAGCGCCTCGGGCCGGATGCTGGGCGCCCTTGGCCTTGGCGACCTACTCGAAGCCGAGGGCTGCCCGATCCGCAGCATCGAGGTTGCGGAAGGCCTGCACCCGGAGATCATCCACTTCGCCCCCGACCCGGAGGAACATGAGCCCCTGGGCACCATGGTCGAGAACCGGGCATTGCGGGGCGCGCTGCTGGCGGCCGTGCGTTCCGAGCCGCGCGTGCGGCTCCTGGCTCCGGCTGATGTCCGCACGCTCGTTCGGGGCGAGGCCGGCGTCGAGGCAATCCTTGCCGACGGAACGCAGCTGGCAGCGCCGCTTCTGGTGGCAGCAGACGGCCGCCGCAGCCGGCTGCGCGAGGAGGCCGGCATCCGGATCGCGCAATGGTCCTACAAGGCGTCCGCGATCGTCTCGATGCTCGCCCACGCGAAGCGCCATGATCATGTGGCGCTCGAGCTCTTCTATCCGTCCGGGCCCTTTGCGCTCCTTCCCATGCGGGATCTTCCCGATGGTCGGCACCGCTCGGCCCTCGTCTGGACGGTGGAGCCCCGGGACGCGGACGGAATCGTGAAGCTGGGCCCGCGCGGTTTCGGCGCCGAGGTGGCCAAGCGGCTTGGCGGAAGGCTGGGGCATGTGGAGCCGATCGCGCCGGCCGTCTCCTGGCCGCTGGGCTTTCACCACGCCGAACGCTATGCGGCCGAGCGCATGGTGCTGGTGGGTGACTCTGCGCACGGCATTCACCCGATTGCCGGGCAGGGCCTGAACCTCGGGTTCCGGGATGTGGCGGCGCTCACCCAGGTGCTGGCGGAGGGTGTGCGCAGCGGACTTGACCTGGCCGATCCGCAGCTCCTGGCCCGCTACGAGCGCTGGCGGCGGGCCGACAACAGCCTGACGGCCTTTGCAACCGACACGCTGGCGCGCTTCTTCGGCGTGAAGGCGCGCCCCGTCATGGCGCTGCGCCGCCTCGGGCTGGCGCTTGTCGAGCAGCTGCCACCGGCCAAGCGCGCCTTTGCGGGCATCGCCCGCGGAACCGCGGGCGACCTGCCGCCGCTCCTCAGGGGTGAGCTCGGCTGACGTCTTCGGGCAGCGGCCAGGGGGATGCAGCCTCGGCCAGCAGGTGCGGGATCCCATCCACCACGGGGAAGGCAAGGCCGGCTGCCTCCGACACGAGGAGGGCCTGTTCCGGCACCCAGCGCAGGGGCCCACGCGTGACGGGGCAGACGAGGAGCGCCAGCAGGCGCGGATCCGGCGCTTCCCCGGCGCTCACTGCAGCGTGTCCGGGCTGCTCGCTGCCGGCGTCACTCGGCCGGCAAAGGTCATCAATGTCGTGAGGGTGCGGGCGCGGGCGGCAAGATCGCGCGCCTCGACGAGCGCCTGCCGCTCCAGCACGTCGAACGGGCAGACGACGGCAAGCGTATGCACGAGGCTTTCGTCATCCGCGCCCTTCACGGCATCCCAGTCGGCGGAAAGCTCCTGGGTCTCGAGATAGGATCTGAGCGCTTCCTCCAGGCTCGCGCGGTCCGCCTCGCGCAGCGGGGCCGGCGGGTCCCAGTCGGCAAGGAACGGGCGATAATCGGCGCGAACCTGGCGATAGGGCGTGGTCACGGCCAGCTCTTCTGCAAGGCGGAACCGCAGCAGGCCGGTGAGCGCGATGAGGAAGCGGCCGTCCCCGGTTTCGGAGAAGCGGGTGATGCGGCCGACGCCACCGGTTTCGAAGACGGCCGGAGTGCCCGCGGTGTCCCCGCGTGGCTGCACCATGCCGATCAGCCGGTCGCCGGCCATCGCGTCCTTGACCATCGCCAGATACCTGGGCTCGAAGATGTTCAGCGGCAGGACCGTGCGCGGCAGGAGGATGGCACCGGCCAGCGGAAAGATGGGGATGACCTCCGGCAGGTCGGCAGGGCTTGCGGGAATCTCCATCGGTTCAGGCGAACAGGATCTGGCGCAGCCGCTTGCGGGTCGCAATCGACCATGGGTCGGCCAGGCCGACGGACTCGATGAGCTTGAGCAGGGTTTCGCGCGCCTTGCCGTCGTT
>JBDNCK010000144.1:0-5337 GCA_046719675.1 Sphingomonadaceae bacterium
CCGGCGGCACCTGGGTTGCCGTCGGCCCCGGCCTGATCGACTTCGAGACCGGCGCAGGGCTCTCGAGCCTCGTCACCAACGCCGCGGACCTGACGCTTTCGGGCACCGGCAGCCGGATGGTCTCGGGCAGCGGCAATCTCGATCTGGAAGCAACACTCACCACCAACGCAGCGGCCGGCGCGCTGCGCCTTCTGGACGGGCGGAGTTATACGGCGACCGCCGGCGGCGGCGCCTTCACCAATGCCGGGCTCTTGCAGCTGGGCGGCGGCACCTTCACGGCGGCAAGCCTTGCCAACGCGGGCACCATCGAAGGCTTTGGCACCGTTGCGGTCGCCATCACCAACACGGGCTCGACCGTGCGCGCGCTGGGCGGCACGCTCGCGACACGGCAGATCACCGGCGGGGGCAGCGTGGCAATCGCACCCGGCGCGTCGCTCGACATGACGGCGGCGCCAGCGGGCTCGTCGGTGGGGACGCTCGCGCACGATGGGGCAGCGCTGCTGCTGGGCACACAAAACATCAGCGTGCGCAGCGATTATCGCAATGCGGCCTTCGGGCTTGGCGATGCCTTCGACCCGCGCGCCAACGTGAGCGGCAGCGGGCAGATCCTCGCCACCAGCGCGACGCAGATCCTGAGCGCGGCCGGGCTCGTCAATGGCGCCACCGCGACGCCGACGCTCGACCTCGGCAACCTCCGCATCGGCGAGAGCGCGACCGTCACGGTGACCATCAGCAACACTGGCACCGAGACGACCCTGCGCGGGGCAGTCAAGGGCGCTGCCGCGCCTGGCGTGACGGTGCTGGACGGCGGGAGCTTCGTGGTCGAGGCCGGCGGCACGACGAGCTTCGTGGTGACGACCGTTGGCGGCGCTCCGGGCAACCTTGCCGGCCAGTCGATCACGGTTGCCAACAATTTCGCCAATGTCGACGACCAGGTGGTGGCGCTGCTTGGCGGCGTTTTTCGCCCGGCCGACGCGGCGATCTCGCCGAACCCGCTCAGCCTTGGCAATGTCCGCCGCGGATCGACCGCGTCCGGACTGGTGTCGATTACCAACACGGCGCCGGATGACGGCTTCTCGGAAGGGCTGCGGATTGTGTCGGCCACCCCGGCCGATGGCGCCATCGTGATTGCGACGCCCGGAGGAGTCATTGCGCCGTCGGCGTCGGCCGGCGCCACGCTGGGCATCGAGACGGGCGCGGCCGGTGCACGAAGTGGCACGGTCACGATCGCATTCGAAACCGATGGCACGGGCACCAGCGGCCTGCCATCGGCGATCATCGGCGACAAGGTCGTCACCGTGACGGCCAACGTGTTCGCTCTGGCGAACCCGACGGTCGATGCGCTGCCCGGCTTCGGCAATGCTCGGGTCGGTGACGTCGTCACACAGACCGTCACGGTGCGCAACACGCTGCTCCCCGATACGGCTGCCGCCTTCCAGGAAGGGCTGGACGCCAGCGTTGCCGGCACGACCGGGGCCTTTTCCGGAGCCGGCGCAATCGTCAACCTTGCCGCCGGCAGCACGGATAGCGGCGCGATCAGCTTTACCATGAATACGGCCACGGCTGGATCCAAGGCGGGCACTGGGACGCTGGGGCTGGCTACGAACGGCACGGGCACCTCGGGGCTCGCGCCAGAGGCTCTTGCTGGCCAGACGATCGAGCTCTCCGGAGCGGTTTATCGTGTGGCGCAGCAGGCCGTGACCGGCGGTGGCACGGTCAACGTGCGCGTGGGCGCAGTCGGGGAGACGGTCATCACCATCAACAACCTCGCCGTGAACGACGGTTTCTCCGAAGGGCTTGGCGTGACCGGGACGGCGACAGGCTCGGGTGTGACATTCTCCGACCCGACCGCGCTGGTGGCAGCGGCCGGCAGCAAGACGGTCACCGCCAGCTTCGACACGGCGGCGGCTGGTCAGAAGACCGGCACGCTTTCGCTCTCCTTCACCTCCGACGGCACCGGCACCTCTGGCCTCGCGCCCATCGGCATCGGTAGCCAGGACGTGAGCGTGGCGGCCAATGTCTTCGCCCTTGCCAACCCGGTACTGCTGGCGGATCTCGCGTTCGGCAACGTCATCCAGGGCAGTGCACAGACGAAGACCATCACGGTTACCAACGCCTTGGTGGAGGGCGTGCCGGTCGGCTTCCAGGAAGGGCTGAACGCCAGCTTCGGCGCCATCACGACTGGCTTCTCAGGTGCAGGCGCCATCACCAATCTCACTGCCGGCTTCACCGACAATGTGACGCTGGTCGTCACGCTCGACACATCGAGCGCCGGGGCGCGGAATGGCACGGTGCAGGTGCTGCTTGCCTCCAACGGGGCCAGCACCTCGGGCCTTGGGCTTTTCGGATTGGGTGACGTGGTGTTCGAAGCCACAGCCAATATCGAAGGCTCGGTGTTCCGCCTGGCGCAGGCGGACGTGGCGCCGCTTGTGGTCGACTTTGGCAATCGCCGGGTGGGCGATGCCGCGCCGGCGTCGGTTGCGCTGACCATCACCAATACCGCGATTGACGACGGCTTTTCCGAACGGCTGGACGCGAGTGTAGGCGCTACGACCGGCCGGGCCACGGGGGCGGGAAGCATCAGCCTCCTGGCGCCGGAGACAAGCTCGAACGCCGTCGCTGTCGGCATCGACACCTCGAGCGCCGGCGCCAATGGCACGGTCCAGATCCTGCTTGCCTCGAACTGCGAGGGGACTTCTGGCGGCGGGATCAGCCCGCTGGCACCGCAGACGGTCGTGTTGGGCGGCGGGGTGTACCGCCTGGCCGAGGCCGATGTGGCCCCGACCATGACGGTGATCGTCGCCCGCGTGGGAGATGCGGCCGGCACCACCATCACCATCACCAACACAGCGCTCGCGGACGGCTACTCGGAAGGCCTGGGCGTCAGCGCCACGCCTTCGGGCGACGGCGTCAGCTTCGGCCCGGCCGGTGGTTTGATCGCGGCCGGCGGCAAGCAGACGGTGACAGCGACGGTCGACACGACCAGCGCAGGGGTGAAGACCGGCACGCTCAATCTTGCCTTCACGTCGGATGGAACCGGCACCTCGGGCCTCGCGGCCATCGGCATCGACGGCGCAACGGCCAGCGTCGAGGCGCAGGTCTATGCGACGGCCGTTGCCAGCGTGACCCCCACGGTCATCGACTTCGGCGTCGTGCGGGTGGGCGACATGGTGGCGGCCCAGGACATTACGGTGCTGAACGGCGCAGTCGGCACGCTGGCCGACACGCTGGTGACGGGTGCCGGCGATGCGCCAGCCGGCTTTTCTGTCAGCGGTGCGCCCGGGCCGCTTGCCGCCGGGGAGAGCGGAAACATCATCGTCTCGCTCAACACGGGAACTGCCGGCAGCTTCGGCGGGGATCTGACACTCGGCTTCATCAGCCGCAACCCCGAGCTGGCCGACCTGGCACTCGACAATCTCGGGGTGACACTCGTCGGCACGGTCAACAATCTTGCTGCGCCGGCCTTCACCCGCTTTGGCGTCGAGCTGGCCTTTGACCCGCTGCTCCAAGGCTATGTGTTCGATCTGGGAAGCGTCATCCAGGGCGGTGTGGTGAGCCTTGCCGGCTTCGGCCTTGGCAACCTTGTGTTCGGACCGGCCGACGACCTCTCCGGCCTGGTGACCGATCAGCTGGGAGGAGCCTTCTCGCTGGGCGGTGCGTTCGACGTCGGTCTGCTCTCGGCAGGGCAGGTCTCGGCTCCGTTCAGCATCTTCTTCAACAGTTACGCGACCGGGAGCTTCATGGGAGAACTGAGCTTCGCCGGCCTTGGCACCAATGCCTCCGATCCGGTTGGACTCGGTGTCACCTCGCGGCTGTTCCTGAAGGCGCAGGTCAACCCAGGAGGCGGTGGGGTCATCCCTGAGCCTGGCACCTGGGCGATGATGATCGTTGGCTTCGGTGCCATCGGCGCAGGCCTGCGCCGCCGCCGCCAGCTGATCGCGGCCTGAGCGGAAGGACGAGCCCATGCTGGACAAGGTCACCCTGGGGCTGGCCGCCGCCGCCGCGGTGGGTCTCGTCGCCAAGCTGGTGGTGACTGGTCAGGTCGCCGACCTGCAGCGACAGGTTGCGCAGCGGCAACAGACCATCGCTGCCGCGCAGGTGCTGGGGCAGGTCAACGGGAAGCTCATCCAGCTGCTTGCCTCCGCTTCGGTCGAGCGCAACGATCCAGCGCTGCGCGACCTGCTCGCCCGAAATGGCGTCACCTTCTCGGTCTCGTCCGGGCCGTCGCCAGCCGGCACCAGCGGAGCGACTAAGCAGTGACGGCGCCCCATCCCTTCCCCGTGGACCGCGAAGTCCACGCCGGTGCAGCAGGATCGTCGCGCACGCGCGTCGTGATTGCGCTGCTGATCGGGCTTCTCACGCTTCTGGGGGATCAGGTCGCCAGCGTTCTTCGCTTGTCCTCAACCCAGGCCGAGCTGAAAACTGCCCTTGTCGAACAGGAGAGGCAGTTGGAACAGGCGCGTAAGATCGAACAGCAAATCGATGCTCTCGCCTCGGGCACCGCCCGGCTTGCCCGCCAAGGCAACCCCAACGCCGCCGCCATCGTCGCCCGGCTCCAGGCCCAGGGGGTCACCATCAACGCCGACGGCACCCGGCAGGAATAGAGCGTCCAAGCCCGTCAGTATGGCCGCCGCGCGGCTCGGCAAAAACCCTGCGACGCCCCGTCCCACACAACCTCGGACCGGCGCCACGAACGACATCAATCTGCGCTCGGCACACCAAGTGCTTCCATACCGCTCCCGGCCCCCCATCTCGTCATTCTGACGGCAAGTGGCGTTCGATGTCCATTGCGACGTGCAGAATGCGGGCGATCGTCACGCATCGCGCTGCTGGATCGACATGCAGGATCAGATAGTGAGAGCGGACCCGAAGAATCCGGAAGGGACCCCGCAGCATCCGCGCACGCTCCGGGCGCTCGGCTGCGGCCCTGGCAGCGTCGCGGACGTCTTCAAGATAGCGGCGCGCGACCGGAGCTCCCCAGTTGTCGATCGAGTAGTTTCGGAGTTCGTAGAGCTCCTTTCGGGCAAGGTTTGACCAGGCGAGCTTCACGAAGGTGTCGGCGTGGTGTCCAAGAAAGCGTCGATGTCGAAGGCCTCGTCAATGCCGCTCGCCATCCCTTCCTCTCCAAGCGCGACCAGCCTGTCGACGACACGCGCATCCTCCTCGAGCCTCCGCAAGCCCGCCCGGCATGCTTCCGAAAGATTTTCGAACCGCCCTTCGGCGACAAGCCGCTGTCCAATGGCTTTGGTCGAACCCAAGCTTACGCTTGCCAAGCCTTCTCGCTGGTTCATCGGTGCATCTCCTCGACTGTAGCACATCGCTCCGGGGGTTGTAGAA
>JBDNCK010000145.1:0-5305 GCA_046719675.1 Sphingomonadaceae bacterium
GCTCCCACCTGGACGATCGGGCCACAGGCCGCGACGAGGAGGGGGAGTGCAGCAAGGAACGTCGGGCGCATCAGCGGGCCTTCGGGTCATAGTCAGGGAGGCGTCGGCCGCCGAGGAAGCTTGCCGGATCGGTGGCGGCGCGGTCGGCGAGCGCATCGAGGCTGACGGCGGCCTGGCGGAGTTCGGCGAGCAGCCGGTTGAGTTCGGGAACGGTGTCCGCGGACAGGGTCTTCACGCCGGGCTCGGCAGCGGCGAGCACGGCATCGAGCCGGCGGGCGGCGGCATCGGTCGATTGCGCCGCGGAGCGAAGCTCGGCGAGTGCTGCGGCGCCGTCGCTGCTGACGAGCTTCTCCGTTTCAGCGGAAAGGGATGCAATCCGGTCGGCGGCGGTGGCGGTGGCGCGCAGCGTGCGGCTGGCTTCGTCGAGGGTCTCGCCCAGACGGGGGGCCTGCGCGGCAACGGCGGAGCTGGTCTCGTCCAGGCTTTCCAGGATGCGCGCGAAATTCTCGCGATTCTCGTCCGAAAGAACGTCGTTCAGGCGGGCGACGAGCACCGAGGCGCGCTCGACGACTTCGGGGGCGGTCTCGAGGATGAGGCCAAAGCCCGACGCGCGGGTGGGGATCACCGGAACGCCGAAGGGACCGGGCTCGGTGATGGGAGGGGCGCCGCGCTCGCCGCCCTGGAGCTGGATGACGGTGACGCCAGTGAAGCCGGAGCCCTGGAGGATGGCGGTCGTGCCTTCAAGGACGGGGGTGTCGGGCGAAACGGAGATGCGCACGCGGATGAACTCCGGGGTTTCGGGCATGAGCGCGATGCGTTCCACCTGGCCGACGGGAACGCCCGAATAGGAGACCGACGAGCCGACCGAAAGGCCGGCGACCGACTGGTTGAAGAACATGTCGAAATAGCGCTTGCCGCCGGTCTGGAAGTTGGAGAGCCAGAGGATGAAGCCGAACAGCGCGACGACGAGCGCCAGCGTGACGGCACCCACGATGATCGTGGAGCGCTGCGTTTCCATCGGCGTCAGCCAAGCCTTGCCGCTGCTGCCTGCGCCGCGCGGCCACGCGGCCCGAGGAAATAGTCGTGGACCCAGGGATGGTCGAGCGCGACCAGCTCGGAAATCGTGCCCGTGGCCAGAACCTTCCTTTCGGCAATCACCGCAACGCGGTCGCATATCGTGTAGAGCGTGTCGAGATCGTGGGTGACGAGGAAGACCGTCAGCTGCATGGTTTCCTTCAGCGTTTCGATGAGGGTGTCGAAGGCGGCCGCCCCCACGGGATCGAGCCCGGCGGTGGGTTCGTCGAGGAAGAGGAGGCCGGGATCGAGCGCCAGCGCGCGGGCAAGCGCGGCCCGCTTGCGCATGCCGCCGGACAGTTCGGAGGGATATTTGGCGCCTGCCTCGGCCGGCAGGCCGACCATCGCGATCTTGTAGGCGGCGATCTCGTCCATGAGGGTCTGCGTCAGGCGCAGATGCTCCCGCAGCGGCGCCTGCACATTCTCGGCAACCGTCAGCCCGGAGAAGAGGGCGCCATGCTGGAACAGCACGCCCCAGCGGCGCGACAGGGCGAGAAGGTCGGTTTCCGGGCTGGTGACCTCGGTGCCATAGACGGTGATGCTGCCGGCCGCCGGGCGCTGCAGGCCGATGATCGAGCGCAGCAGCACCGACTTGCCCGAGCCCGAGCCGCCGACGATCCCGAGGATCTCGCCGGGGCGCATGTCGAGATCGAGGCCGTCGTGGACGACCTGGTCGCCGAAGCGGTTGACGAGGCCGCGCACGCGGACGACGGGTGCGGGCAGCGCTTCCTCAGACAAAGCCGATCGCCGTGAAGAAGACCGCGAAGAAGGCGTCGAGCACGATCACCATGAAGATCGACTGGACGACCGCCACGGTGGTGCGCGCGCCGACGGATTCGGCATTGCCGCGCACCTGCATCCCCTGGAAGCAGCCGATGACGGCAATCGCCGCACCGAAGAAGGGGGCCTTGGCCATGCCGATCCAGAAGTCGGACATGGGCACCACTTCCTGGATGCGCTGGACGAAGGTGGCCGGCGGGATCTCGAGCACGAGCCAGCACAGGAGGCCGCCGCCGATGAGCGCGAAGATGGAGGCATAGAAGCCGAGCAGCGGCAGGATGACCACGAGCGCGATGACGCGCGGCACGACGAGCACCTCCACCGGATCGAGGCCGATGGTGCGCATCGCATCCACTTCCTCGTTGAGCTTCATGGTGCCGATCTGGGCGGCAAAGGCGGAGGCGGACCGGCCGGCGACCATGATGGCGGTGAGCAGGATGCCGAGCTCTCGGAAGGTGGCGCGGCCGACGAGGTTGATGGTGAAGACCTGGGCTCCGAACTGCTCGAGCTGGACGGCCCCCTGCTGGGCGATGACGATGCCGATCAGGAAGCTCATGAGGCCGATGATGCCGAGCGCGTTGATCCCGGTCTGCTCCATCTGGTGGGAGACCGCGTTCCAGCGGATGCCGCGCTTCGAGGTCGCTGCGCGGAAGGTGGCGATGAGGACGGTGCCGACGAAGCCGAGGCCGGCGCCAAGCGTGGCGACGGCGCGCAGCACGGCCTCTCCCACCTGGGTCAGCTGCTGGAGCCAGAGCGGCAGCGGGTCGGGCCTTGTCTTGCAGGGGCGGTCGGCGGCGGCGACTTCGTCCACCAGCCGCTGCACCTGCGCCGGGGCGTTGACGAGGGTGGAGCCGGGGCGGTCGCGCAGGACGCGGTGGAGCAGCCAGGCGCCCACCGTGTCGATGCGGGTGACCTGCGACGCGTCGAGCCGCAGCGGGCCGGGCGTGTCTGCCAGGCGGCGCTCGAGCGCATCGGCGGCCTCGATGGTGAGCGCACCCTCGAGCGCCAGAGTCGCTTCCTCGACGGTTGCCATGGGCGAAGCGGTTGCCCGCAGGGGCGCATGAATGCAAGCAGCAGCGATGGGAAGGCTGATTGCGCTTGTCCTGCTGCTGCTGGCTGCGCCGGTGCTGGCGCGGCCGTTCGATGCCCGCGTGCTGCGCGTCAAGGACGGGGATTCGGTGGTGGTGGAGCGGGTGCCCCAGAAGCGGGTGATGGAGATCCGGCTGGCGGGCATCGATGCCCCCGAGCTGGGCCAGCCCTGGGGGATCCAGTCGCGCGAGGCGTTGCGGCGGATGATCGGTGGCAGGATGGTGCGCGTGGAAGTGACCGACCGGGACCGCTATGGCCGCTACGTGGGACGGATGTGGGTGGGGCGGACCTATGTGAACGCGGAGATGACGCGCGCCGGCCATGCCTGGGCGTTTGCGCGCTACCTTCCCGATGCCGAGATCCGCGCCGGCCATGAGGCGGCCCGCGCCGCCGGGCGGGGGCTGTGGTCGCTGCCGCCGGCCGACCGGCTGCCACCGGCAACCTGGCGGCAGCGCAATCCGCGTGCGCCGCAGCCGGAATGACGCCCGCAAAGACGCCAAAGGCATGAAACTTGCCCTTTACGACATGGACCGGACCATCACCGACCAGCCGAGTTGGATGGCGTGGCTCCTGTTCTGGGCGCGCCGGGAAGCGCCGTGGCGGCTGCTGCTGCTTCCGGGCCTGGTGCCGCTGCTGGCCTGCTATCCGCTCTTCGGGCGCCGGGGCCTGAAGCAGGCGATGCACTGGCTGCTGATGGGCCGGCGGGTGCCGGGCGCGCGGGTGCGGCTGCGGGCAGCGGAGTTCGCGCAGGGCTTCGGCGCGCGCGCCGAGCGGGCGGACGCGCTGGCGCGGATGGCCGAGGAGAAGGCGCAGGGGTGGACGATCGTCATCGCCACCGCCTCGTGCGGCTTCTATGCCGGGGCGCTGGCCGCGCGCTGGGGCGCGGACGCGCTGGTTGCCACCGCCAATCGCTGGGAGGGCGACTGGCTGACCCACAGGATTGCCGGCGACAACTGCTATGGCGAGGCCAAGGCGCGGATGGTCGGCGACTGGCTGGCGGGCCGCGAGGTGGAAGCCATGCGCTTCTATTCCGACCATGTGTCGGACGCGCCGCTGTTCGCGGCTGCAAGCGAGCCGGTCGCCGTCAGCCCGAGCGCAGCGCTGGCGCGGCTGGCGCACGCGCGGGGGTGGAAGATCGTCAGCTGGTCCTGAGGCGCCAGGCGCGGCGCGTCACGAGGCGGATGGCCATGAGGGCGACAAGCAGGCCGAGATAGAGCCAAGGTTCCCACTGGAAGCCTTTGACCCGCAACAGGAAATGGATGCAGGCCGCGAGTCCGGCGAGATAGGCGAGGCGGTGGAGGGCCTGCCAGCGCTTGGCGCCAAGCTGCCGGATGGATTTCGCCGTGGAGGTGAGCGCCAATGGAAGGAGGCTGGCGAACGCCAGCATGCCGGCGAGGATGAAGGGGCGCTCGGCGATTTCGGCGGCAAGCGCGGCGAACGAGAAATCGAGGTCCGCCCAGAGGTAGAAGGAAAGATGCATGGCGGCATAGGCGAAGGCCCACAGGCCAAGCAGGCGGCGCAGGGTCATCACCTTCGCCCAGCCGGTAACCAGGCGCACCGGCGTGCAGGCGAGGCTGGCAAGGAGCGCGCGCAGCCCGGCCAGACCAAGGGCATTGTGGGTGTAGGCAACCGGTTCGACGGTCAGCGCCCGGCTTTGCGGGTTCCACCACAGGAGCTCGAGCCAGCCGGTCACGAGGAAGAACAGCGGGATCGCCATCACGGCATGGGCGGCAAGCTTCAGCCAGGGCAGGCGGGCCATCAGAAGAACTTCCGCAGGTCCATGCCCCTGTAAAGCTGCGCCACCTGTTCGCCATAGCCGTTGAAGGGGAGCGTTTCCCGGCGGCGGAACTCGCCGATGCGCCGCTCGCGCGCCTGACTCCAGCGGGGGTGGGCGACATCCGGGTTGACGTTCGAATAGAAGCCGTATTCGCGCGGGGTGGCCATGTTCCACGACGTCTGCGGCTGGGTTTCGGTGAAGTCGATGGCGGTGATGCTCTTGATCGACTTGAAGCCATATTTCCACGGCACGACGAGGCGGACGGGGGCGCCATTCTGGTTGGGCAGGCGGCGCCCGTAGAGGCCGACGGCAAGGAGCGTCAGATCGTGCATCGCCTCGTCCATGCGGAGCCCTTCGCGATAGGGCCATTCAAGGACCGGGTTGCGCAAGCCGGGCATCTGTTCGCGGTCGGCAAGCGTTCGGAAGGCGACATAGCGGGCCGAGCCCAGCGGCTCGACGGTGCGGATGAGGGCGGCAAGCGGCACGCCGACCCAGGGGATGACCATCGACCAGCCCTCGACGCAGCGGAAGCGGTAGATGCGCTCCTCAAGGTCGGCCCGTGCCAGCCAGCGGTCGATGTCGAGC
>JBDNCK010000146.1:0-5296 GCA_046719675.1 Sphingomonadaceae bacterium
CAGCGCGCACAACTGGGCGCAGCAGATCAACGCTGCCATCCACCTGTTTCCCGACATGGAAGTGCTGTTCGCCTCGCACCACTGGCCGCGCTGGGGGAATGCGCGCGCGCTGGAGGTGATGCGCGCTCAGCGCGATGCCTATCTCCACATGCACCAGCGCACGCTGCACCTTGCCAACCGCGGGGTCACGATCAACCAGATCCACAATGTGTATGAGGTGCCCAGGGGCCTGCAGCAGCAGTGGGCGGCGCGCAGCTATCACGGGTCCGTCAGGAACAATGTGCGCGCCGTCATCAACCGCTATCTCGGCTTCTGGGATGGCAACCCGGCCAATCTCGACCCGCCGCCGGCCACAGTGACCGGCTCCCTGTTCGTCGAGATGATGGGCGGCGCTCAGCTCGTCGTCGCGAAGGGCCGGGAGCTCAACGCGGCCGGCCGCTACCGCGAGACGGCGCAGCTTCTCCAGCACCTCGTCTTCGCCGAGCCTGGCAACCAGGATGGGCGGCAGGTTCTCGCGGATGCCTTCGAGCAGCTGGGCTACCAGGACGAGAGCACATCCTATCGCAATTCCTATCTGCAGCTCGCCGCCGAGCTGCGCAGCGGGATTGCCGCCGGCGTGGCCGGCAGCACCGGCAGCCCCGACCTGGTGCGCGCCATGACGACGGCGCAGTGGCTCGACTTCCTGGGAATCAGCATGGACGCCACGAAGACGGAGGGCTGGGCCTGGACGATCAACCTTGTCACGCCCGACAATGGCGAGCGCTTCAAGATCGAGATGTCGAACCAGGCGCTCAGCAGCATCGAAGGCTTCACCGACCCGAAGGCTGCCCTGACGATCACCCTGAACCGCGCCGATCTCACGCAGGTGATGATGGGTGCCCGGACGTTCGAGCAGCTGGAGGCCGAGGGGCGCGCGCGCCTCGCGGGGGATCGCACGCCCCTCAACCAGCTGCGCTCCGCGCTCACGGTGTTTGCGCCCGACTTCGAGGTCTTTCCCGGCACCAGCAACGCCCGGCCCGTGCCGGCAGGTGACACGCCCCGTGCGTTCGCGCCGGATCCGCCGCCCATCTCGGAATAGCGTCCGGCGCCCCGGCGCTGGCTCCTCGGGTAGGATTCGAACCTACGGCCGTCCGATTAACAGTCGGATGCTCTACCGCTGAGCTACCGAGGAATGTCCAGCAAGGCGGCGCTGATAGCGGGCGGGCGCGGGCTTGCCAAGGCCATGGTGCGGATGTGGTTCCATTGGCCGGTCTGCGGCCTCCATGCGGCCTCCATGCGGCATCCTTGCGCAACCGGATCGGCTGCTCTCGGGCTTGACGGACCGTGCGTTGCGCGGGAAAGGCCGGCGCGATGGGCGGTGCGACGGAAGATGCTCTTGCGGGGCGCCGGCGTTTCCTTTCCCGGAGCAAGGAGTTCTCATGGGCGACCTCCTGCCGCTGAGCCGCCGGGAATCGCTGCAACTGGCAGCGCTTGCCGCCGTGCCGGCCATGGGCGCCGGGGCTGCGGCCGGCACGGCCGAAGCGCGGCTGGGGGAACAGCTGCTGGCCGAACGCGGCGAGGCATGGGGCCGCGCGCTGCTGTCCCGGGCCGATCCGCAGGGCAGCATGGCCGCTGACTTCCGCGCCGGGCGGACCGTTGCCATCGCGGGTTTTCTGTTCTCGCATACCGAGGCCGCCCGTTTCCTCCTGGCAGCCGGCCTCCGGGCACGCTGATGCTCGACGCCCGCACCGACCAGGTTGCCGAGCGCCTGACCGCGCGCATTGCCATCATCGGCGCCGGGGCGGCCGGGCTGACGCTTGCCGAGCGGCTGTCGCGGCGGATGGACGGCGTTCTGCTGGTGGAATCCGGCGGGATGGCGATCGATGGCGCGACCCAGGCGCTGGCAGCAGGGCGCAGCCTCGGCGTGCGCTACTTCGACCTGCTGTCCACGCGCCTCAGGCTCTATGGCGGGACCACCAACCACTGGACCGGCTTCTGCCGGGTGCACTCCCCGATCGACTTCGAAGGCCGGCCGGAGCTTGGGGTGCTGCCCTGGCCGGTTCGCCGGGCCGACATGGAGCCCTATCTGAGGGCGGCTGCCGAGCTGTTCGGAATCGACTCGCGCTTCGATGACCAGG
Source organism: Sphingomonadaceae bacterium (assembly GCA_046719675.1). Taxonomy (GTDB): domain Bacteria; phylum Pseudomonadota; class Alphaproteobacteria; order Sphingomonadales; family Sphingomonadaceae; genus Thermaurantiacus. Next base: position 2,118 of record JBDNCK010000146.1, read on the forward strand.
CGGCGATCGTCGCGTCGCGTGGCCTCGATCCGGCGCAGCTCATCGAGCGGCATCCGGATTTCAGCGGTGCCATCGTCACCCGCTCCTTCCAGCTGACCGAACGGCTGAAGCTGGGCGAGGTGCTGGGAGACACGCTCGCGGCGCGACCGGGGCTGACCCAGGTGCTGAACCTGAACGCGGTCGAAGTGGTGCCGGGGAATGGCCGGCGCATCGCTTTCGTCCGGGCGCGCACGACGACGGGCAAGGAAGTCGAGATCCGCGCCGATACCTTCGTCCTTGCCTGCCACGGCATCGAGAATGCGCGGAAGCTGCTGAACTCGACGGCACGTGCGCCAGAGGGTGTGGGCAACGCGACGGGCAATGTCGGGCGCCATTTCAGCGAGCACGGCGCCTTCGTCCACTCGACGATGATCCCAGCTGCCGGGTTCCGGGAGGTCTATGACTATGACCTCGCGACATCCCGCAGGCTCGACGTGCATCTCGCACTGCCCGCCGAGACGATGCGGGCCAATGGCGTGCTCAACTATTATTGCCGGCTGGTGCCGCGCTATTCGGAGCCGGGCGTGCACCAGGCCATGGACCGGCTGTGGAAGAGCTTTCTCGAGCCCTTCCGGCCGGCGATGCTGGCGGACATGCGCACCGTGCTTTCCGACCTGCCCGGCGCCGTCAACGAGGCGTTCGGAAAGCTGCGGCCGCAGTGGCAGCGGCCCTCCTTCTATCTTCTGCGGCATCGCTTCGAGCAGGCACCCAACCCGGACTCCCGCGTCGTGCTGTCGTCGCGCCGGAACGCGCTCGGCCAGCGCGAGGCCGATCTCGACTGGCAGTTCCGCGATCTCGACCTGCGCACGGTGGAAGTGGGGATCGACACCGCCATCCGGGAGCTTTCCGCGCTCGGGTTCGGCCGGGTGGCGAAGGAGCCGCTGTCGCGTGCGGTGCTGGAAGCGCGCGTGAACGGGACCCACCACCAGATGGGCACGACCCGGATGTCTGCTGATCCGAAGGATGGCGTGGTGGACGGCAACGGCCGAGTCCATGAGCATGACAATCTCTACATCGCCGGCTCCAGCGTGTTTCCCAACCCGGGCGACGGCGGGCCGACGATCATGCTGGTGGCCATGGCGATGCGGCTGGCCGATCACCTGGCCGGGCAGCACGCATGAGCTTCCTCCTGCGGCTGCTGGTGGCGCTCCTTGCCCTGGTGCTGCCGCCGCTGGCGCTTGCCACGGGCCGGGGCCGCCTCGCGTTGGTCGCAGCCGGGTTGTGGGCGGTGGCGCTTCTCATCTTCTTCCTGCTGGCCTGGGGGCCGGGCCTGCTGCTGGCAGCACTCGCCGGCGTGCTGGGGGCAGTCGCGGTGCTTTTCGCGCGCCGGCGGAGGATCGCATGAAGCTGGCTCCGTTGTTGCCGCTGGTTCTGCTGGTTTCGGCCTGCGGTGGCTCTGGCGCGGCCGTCGATCCCGCTGCCGTCGAACGCGGGGCACGCCTGTTCCACAGCTGTGCGGCCTGTCACAGCCTGGGCGCTGATCATCGCGTTGGCCCGGGCCTGCGCGGTGTCCTTGGGCGCAAGGCGGGAACGGCGCCTGGCTTTGCCTATTCCGAGGCGCTGGCCAATGCCGGGTTCGTCTGGGACGAGGAGCGGCTGGTCGCCTTCCTGTCGCAGGAAAATTATTTGCCAGGCGCCAACATGGTGGTCACGCCGCTCAGCCCCGAAGATGCGCGCGACGTTGTCGCCTACATGACCGGCAACTGATGCCCATAGCGGGCGCGTGACGCCGCCGGGCGAGCCCATGTTCCTCTTCCATCCCGATCACCAGGTGCCGCTGCCGCCCGGGCATCGCTTCCCGATGGGCAAATACGCCGCCACTCGCGCAGCTCTGCATGAGGCCTGGCCCGAGTGGCGCGCCGCCGAAACCAGCCTGAGAGTTCCCTGAACACGCAATAGCCGGCGCCTTCATCCGGCGCGGCACGGTGCGAGACGCAAACGACATTCGCGACAAAGCCCCAGCGCCGCGCTTGGCTTCCTGTCGCCAGTCGCCGGCCACCCACATGCGCGACTGACAGCGAACCGCTGCCGCCGAAGGAAAGCCGCTCCGCTACTCGATCGCTGCCGGCAGACTTCTCTAGGCGCACCTGGTTGACGGAGGTTAAGGGGCGCCTGACCTATCGCGTTTTCCGACCCATGTGAATCGTTGAGGATTCCCAGGGCGATGAAAGTCTAATTCAGGATGCTAGCTGGGGATGGAGGCCGGCATGGATGGGCAGGCCGCTTTTGATGGATCTTCGACCGTCACCGATACACGCGCAAAAAGTCGCTCCACGCAACCGAGCAGGACCGGTCCGGTATCCTGAGCCGGCGCGAGGTCTAGTTCGACGGCCAGCTCGACCTCGATCCCGACCGTCTGGTGTTCATCGAAGAGACCTGGGCGTCGACCAACATGGTGCGCCGGCATGGCCGATGCCGCAAAGGCCAGCGATGGCGCGCCGACGTCCCGCATGGCCACTGGAAGACGACGACCTTCGTCGCGGGCCTCAGGAACATCAGCATGGTCGCGCCCACGGTGCTGGACGGCCCGATCAACCGCGATGCGTTCACCGCCTACGTCGAGCAGGTCCTGGTCCCCGAGCTGTCGCCGGGAGACATCGTCATCATGGACAAGCTCTCCAGCCACAAGGCGCCTGCCATCCGCGAGGCCATCGAAGCCGCCGGCGCCGAGCTGCTGTTCCTGCCGCCGCACAGCCCCGACTTCAACCCGATCGAAAAAGCCTTCTCCAAGCTGAAGGCTCACCTGCGCAAAGCCGCCGAACGCACCGTCCACGGCCTCAGGAACGCCATCGGCCGCATCCCCGATCTATACTCCCGGCAGGAATGCGCCAACGACTTCACCGCCTGCGGCTATGACCCAACATAATCGAAAACCGGTCTGACGTGTATCCTGCGGTCTTCAAATAACAAACCGAGGCTCGATGGTCCGTCTCCAAACCTGAGCATGGAATGGTCATACCACTTCAATCGGCAAGCGACCCTCAGAACGTAGGCCTTTCAAAGGCCCCTGCAGCAAATACGCGCTCCCTCGTCTCGCCGAGCACATCCACGTCAATGCATGCTTGGCTGCAAAGTGCCAGAAGGGGACTGCCTGCCGCCGGTCGATAGTCTCCTCCTCCGGCTTGCGACGATAGAATATT
>JBDNCK010000147.1:0-5284 GCA_046719675.1 Sphingomonadaceae bacterium
GCCCCGGGCATGCCAGGGCAGCGACGCGACACGGAAACCGCCGCGAGCAACCGTGCGCGTCCGGCGCGCGCCGGCGCTTCGCCCAAGGCGAAGCCCGGCGCTGCGACCGCAAGGCCAGCCTCGCCGCCACGCGGCGAGCGCATCGCCAAGCTGCTGGCGCGTGCCGGCGTCGGTTCGCGTCGCGACATCGAACGGATGATCGCTGAAGGGCGCGTCACGTTGAACGGCGCGGCCGTGACCACGCCGGCCACGCTGCTTGCATCCGTCGACGGCCTCGCGGTGGACGGACAGCCGGTCCTGGCAGCAGAGCCCGCCCGCCTGTTCCTGTTCCACAAGCCGCCCGGCTTCCTGACTGCCGCGCGCGATCCGTCCGGCCGGCCCACCATTCACGACATCCTGCCCGCCGGCCTGCCCCGGCTGATGCCGGTCGGCCGGCTCGACCTGATGACCGAGGGCCTGCTTCTTCTGACCAACGATGGCAGCCTCAAGCGCCGCCTCGAGCTTCCCGCCAACGGCGTGCCCCGCACCTATCGCGTGCGCGCCATCGGCGACGTGCGCCAGGCAGATCTCGAGCAGCTGGCGATGGGAGTGACGATCGCCGGCGTGCGCTATGGGCCCGTCGATGCCGAAGTCGATCGCCGCGCAAGCCAGGGGTCGGCCAATGTCTGGCTCACCATGCGCCTCACGGAGGGCAAGAACCGCGAGGTGCGCCGCCTGTGCGAGGCCATGGGGCTGAAGGTCAGCCGCCTCATCCGCACCGCCTTCGGCCCCTTCACGCTCGAGGATCTCCCCCCGCGCGCGGTCGTCGAGGTGCCGGCCGCCGATGTCCAGCGCCTCCTGCGCCGCATCCGCGAGGGCTGATGCGCATCATCGCCGGCCAGTGGCGCTCGCGCCGGCTGGAAGTGCCGCCGGGCACCGCCATCCGCCCCACCGCCGACCGGGTGCGCGAAACCCTCTTCTCGATGCTTGTCAGCCGGCTGGGCAGCTTCGAGGGCCTGCGCGTGGCTGACCTGTTCGCAGGCTCCGGCGCGCTTGCGCTCGAAGCCCTGTCGCGCGGCGCCGCTCAGGCCGTGCTGGTCGAACAGGACGCTGGCGCCGCCCGCGCGGCCGAGGCAAACCTGCGCGCACTTGGCGCGAATGCGCGGGTCCTTCGCGCAGACGCGACCCGCCTTCCACGTGCCGAAGCACCCTTCGATCTTCTCTTCCTCGATCCGCCCTATGGCCGCGCGCTTGCCGAGGCTGCGCTTGCCTCCGCTGTCGCCCAGGGCTGGCTGGCACCCCACGCGCTCGCCTGCATTGAAACCGGCCGTGGCGAGCCGCTTGCCGCTCCCGGGTTCCGCCTTGTTGCCGAGCGCTCCGTCGGCAAGGCGCATCTGCGCCTTGTTGGCCACCACGGCTTGCCGTCAGACGCCTGAGTTCGCTATCCGTTCCGCACGCGATGGCAACGCTTCCCGCTTCCGACCCGCCCTGGCTCGAGGGCCTCAATCCGCCGCAGCGGGAAGCTGCAACCCGCCTCGATGGCCCCAGCCTCATCCTGGCAGGCGCCGGCACCGGCAAGACGCGCGCGCTCACCTCGCGGCTGGCCACCATCCTCGCCAGTCGCGCCGCCTGGCCGTCGCAGATTCTGGCCGTCACCTTCACCAACCGGGCCGCGCGCGAGATGCGCGAGCGGCTGCGCGGCCTCATCGGGGATGCCGCCGAAGACATGCCCTGGCTTGGCACCTTCCACGCCATCTCGGCGCGCATGCTGCGCCGCCATGCCGAGCTCGTCGGGCTCCAGCCGAATTTCACCATCCTCGATCCCGATGACTGCGAGCGGCTGGCAAGGCAGGTGATCCGCGAGGCCGGGCTCGACGATCGCCGCTGGGCACCGCGCCAGTTCACCGCCCTTCTCGACCGCTTCAAGAACCGCGGCCAGACGCCCGACATGCTGGACGCCGCCGACCTTCACGCCTTCGCCGACGGCCGCGCCGGCGACCTCTATCGCCGCTTCCAGGCCGAGCTGGTGCGGCTGAACGCCTGCGACTTCGGCGATCTCCTCCTCCACCTGCTCGGCATCTTCCGTGCCTCTCCGGACCTGAAGGCCGAATGGCAGAAGCGCTTCCGCCACATCCTGGTGGACGAGTTCCAGGACACCAATGCCGCGCAATATCAGTGGCTGCTGGCGCTCGCAGCGCCCGCGCAGGGGGGCATGGCCCATATCTGCTGCGTGGGCGACGATGACCAGTCCATCTATTCCTGGCGGGGTGCGGAAATCGCCAACATCCTGCGCTTCGAGAAGGATTTTCCCGGCACCAGGATCGTGCGGCTGGAACAGAATTACCGCTCCACCGGCCATATCCTCGGGGCGGCGGGCGCCGTCATCGCGCGCAACCGCGGCCGCATGGGAAAATCGCTGTGGACGGCGGGCCATGCCGGGGAGCCGGTGGCCGTGCTTTCCGTCTGGGACGGGCCCGAGGAAGCACGCCAGGTCGGCGAGCGGATCGAGCGCCTCCAGCGCGAGGGCGCGCCCCTCTCGGACATGGCCATCCTCGTGCGCGCCCAGTTCCAGACCCGCGAGTTCGAGGATCGCTTCATCGCCATCGGCCTTCCCTACCGGATCGTCGGGGGTTTCCGCTTCTACGAGCGGGCCGAAATCCGCGACGCGCTCGCCTATCTCCGGGTCACCACCAGCCCGGACGACAGCCTGGCCTTCGAGCGGATCGTGAACACGCCGCGCCGCGGCCTTGGCGACAAGTCGCTCGCCCGCCTGCAAGCCCATGCGCGGGCAAGCGGCACGGGACTGTTCCATGCGGCTGCAGCCCTTTCGGAAACCGACGAGCTTCCCGCAGCCGCGCGCGGCAACCTTGCGCGCCTGGTTTCCGGCTTTCGCCGCTGGCGCGCGATCGCCCCGTCGCTCACGCCGCCGGCCCTGCTCGAGCTCGTGCTGGAGGAAAGCGGCTATCGCGCCATGCTGGAGGCCGACAGGGCGCCGGACGCTGCGGCAAGGCTCGACAATCTGAAGGAGCTTGCCCGCGCCATGGAGGACTATCCCGATGTCGAGAGCTTCCTCGAGCATGTCGCCCTCGTCATGGACAATGAGCGGGACGAGGGCACGGAAAAGGTCACGCTGATGACCCTCCATGCCGCCAAGGGGCTCGAATTCGCCCATGTCTTCCTGCCCGGCTGGGAGGAGGGCCTCTTCCCCTCGCAGCGCGCGCTCGACGAGGGCGGCGAGGCGGCCCTCGAGGAGGAGCGGCGCCTCGCCTATGTCGGGATCACCCGTGCGCGCCGGTCGGCCACCATCCTCCATGCTGCCAACCGCCGGGTCTATGGCCAGTGGACATCGTCCATCCCGTCGCGCTTCGTGGCCGAACTTCCGGACGCGCATGTCGCCCGCGCCAGCACCATGAGCGGCGGCGCCAGCCTCTGGCGGGCTGCCGTCGAGCGCGAGGAGGATCCCTTCGCCCATCTCGCCCGCAGCACCGGCCGCGGCCCGGGCTGGACCCGCGCTGCCGCGCAGCCGCAGCATCCCCGCACCATCGAGGGCCGGGTGATCGCCACGACCGTGGGCGGCGCCCCGCGCGCTGACATCGCGGTGGGTGCGCGCGTCTTCCACCAGAAGTTCGGCCCCGGCACCGTCGTCTCCCGCGATGCCAACAAGCTCGAAGTCGCCTTCGACCACGCCGGCAGCAAGATGGTGCTCGACAGCTTCGTGGAGGTGAAGGGATGAGCGGCACGTCCATGGATGGTCTTGTTGCCCTCGTCACCGGGGCGGCGTCGGGCATGGGGGCGGCCACCGCGCGGCTGTTTGCCGAAGGGGGTGCTTTCGTGGCGCTCGCGGACGTGAACGCCGACGGGATTTCCGAGCTCGCCTGGCAGCTGGGCGCGCGCGCCCAGGCCTTCCCGCTCGACGTCGGGGACGCCGACGCCATCGCCCGCACCGTGGAGGAAATCGGCCAGTGGCAGGGCCGGATCGACGCGCTGGTCAACAATGCCGGGATCGCCGGCCATGCGCCGATCGATTCCCCCGACTATGACGCGCTGTGGGAGCGGATCCTGCGCGTCAACCTCTCTGCCCACCAGCGCATCATCCGCGCGGCGCTTCCCTTCCTGCGCAAGTCTGCCCATCCGCGCATCGTCAACATCGCCTCGACCGAGGCGCTGGGAGCAACCGCGCTCGGCAGCGCCTACAGCGCCGCCAAGGCCGGCGTGACGGGGCTGACCCGCGGGCTTGCCGTCGAACTGGGCAGGGAGGGAATCACGGTCAATGCCGTCTGCCCCGGCCCGATCACCACCGGAATGACCGCCGCCATCCCCGAGGCGGACAAGGAGGTTTACGCGAAACGCCGCACGGCGCTGCGCCGCTATGGCCGGCCGGAGGAAGTCGCCCACATCACGGTGGCGCTGTGCCAGCCGGGCGCCTCCTACATCACCGGCGCCACCATCCCCGTCGATGGCGGCCTGATGGCCCGCAACGCCTGATGCCGGCCTTCTCGGCAGACGCCTGGGCTGCAAATGCCGCGCGCTATGCCGCAATCCTTGCGCTGCCCTTCAACCAGGAGCTGGCCGACGGCAGCCTGGCGGCCGCCCGGTTCCGCGAGTACATGATCCAGGATGCCCATTATCTCGAGGGCTTTGCCCGCGCGCTCGCGCTCCTTGCCGCGCGCGCGCCCGACGCCGGGCGGATCGTCCAGTTCGCGCAGGCCGCAAGCGAGGCCATTCTCGTCGAGCGATCGCTGCATGCCGACATGTTCCGCCGCTTCGGCGTGGCGGACTCCGACTTCCGGGCTGCCGAGCCCTCTCCGGTCTGTGCCCATTATGTGCGCTTCCTGGTGGCGACCTGCGCCACGGCCGACTGGCCGGTCGGCCTTGCGGCCGTCCTGCCCTGTTTCTGGATCTATCGCGAAGTCGGCCACCACATCCACGGGCAGGCACGGGCCGACAATCCCTATCGTGCCTGGATCGACACCTACGCCGGCGAGGCGTTCGCCCTTGCCGTCGATGCGGTCATTGCCGCAACCGATGAAGCCGCCGCCGGCGCGGCACCTTCCACGCGCTTGGCCATGCATGCCGCCTTTGCAGACGCAGTCCGCCTGGAGTGGATGTTCTGGGACAGCGCCTGGCGCGAGGCCCGCTGGCCGGTCTAGCGCCGCGCCTTTGAGACCACGCTTTCGGGCAGGTCCTCGCCGAAGACCCGCTGATAATATTCGGCGATCAGCGGCCGCTCTGCCTCGTCGCAGCGGTTGAGGAAGGAGACGCGGAAGGCAAAGCCGATGTTCCTGAAGATCTCGGCATTCTGCGC
>JBDNCK010000015.1:0-13633 GCA_046719675.1 Sphingomonadaceae bacterium
GCCCTCTCCGCCGTAACTGGTCTGGCAGGGGTAGCGACAGGCTGGATGGAGCAGGTGAAGACAGTGCCGGTGGCAGACGGGCAGAAGCCGGAGCGGCGCCGCCGCGCCGGGGCCGAGCCCGACCCGTGGCCCGCCGCTCCCCCGCGCGGTGCGCATGCCGAGGCCGGCCCCGGCGCTGGCCCCGGCGCGGCAGCAGCCCTCGCGCCGCCACCGCCCCTGTTCGGCGTGGAGCGACGCCTCATCCGACGGGCCGAGGCGCTGTGGGAGCATCTGCAGGGCGACCGCGCCCTGCCGCCTGCTTCCGCCGTCCGCGCCTTCGAGACGTCGGCCTTCGCATCCCACAGCCTCTTCTTTGAGCGCCCTGCAGGCAGCGACGGGCGCGCATGCCGGAAGCTGCGGCTGCACTGGGTCGGCTCGGGGCTGGCGCCGCTCGTCGGCGCCGCCACCGGCGACATTGCCTGCTCGCCTGCCCAGCGCGCACCGCTTGTCGCGCGGCTGGCGGACCTTGCGGAGCGTGCCGGGCGGCTTGCGGAGCCTGCCGTCATGGAAACGGAAGGCGCGCCCGCTCCCACGGGTCGTCGATCGGCGATTGCAGCAGCGGGCGGCGGCATCCTCCTGCGCGCAATTGCCCTTCCGTTCGCGTCGCGCACGCCCGATGGCGCCGCGACCGTCATTGTCGTCGCGTCCTGGCGGCAGCTCCTCTCGACGGGGGAGGCCGATGCGCTGCGCCGCGAACTTGCCGCCGCGATCGACTGGCTGAAGGGTGCGCTCTAGGCGGCCCCGGCAATGGCCGGCGCATGAGAGCCGCGTCTTGCCCTCGATTGAAGGCAGCGGCTGTCTCCCCTATGGCAGGGAAAAATTCCTGACAGGAAGCCAAGCATGGCGAGCAGCCTTTCCGAGACACTCCCGCGCGGCCGTCTCGCCCGCGCGACGGATGCCGACCCGCAACTGAAAGTGGCCTTCCTGGAGGCTGTCGGCAGGTCCGGGCCGCGCTGCGAACTGGACGGCATCAGCGAGAGCCAGCGGGACCGCATGCTCGAGCTCGCCTTCGAGGCGGCCTTCCGGCGCCCGCCCGGCACCCACAAGGTGCTGGTCGGGGTTGGCGAGACCGAGGCCGGCCAGCGGCTGATGCCGGTTGCGCTGGTGACCGACGACCTGCCCTTCCTCGTGGACAGCGCAACCGCGGTCATCTCGCGCGCGGGCCTCGAGATTGCCTGCCTGCTGCATCCCGTGCTGAGCGTGAAGCGGGCCGACGACGGCACGATGCTTGGCGTCGGCGGCGCGCAGGATCCGCGTGAATCGGTGATCGTCATGGAAGTCGAGCGCGCGCCGGCGCGGCGGCGAGCCGAGCTGCAGGCGGATCTCGACGCCGTTTATCGGGATGTGCGCCTTGCCGTTGGCGACTGGAAGCCGATGGTCGACCGGCTGCTGAAGGCAGCACGGCTGCTCAACGACCGGCCACCGCCGGTTGCCCCGCATGTGCTGGCAGAGACGATCGCGTTTCTCGAATGGCTGGCAGCGGACAATTTCACCTTCCTCGGCTGCCTCGACGAGGATGGCCCGAAGGGCGTGCTGCGTGACGCGGAGCGCTTCCCGGCGCCCGATGCGGCCCATGGCGATCCGACGAGCGCGCTCATCATCAGCAAGTCGCGCCTGGTGTCCACCGTCCATCGCGCCGCTCCGATGGACATGATCACGGTCCGCCACTTCGATTCGGAAGGAAAGGTGGCCGGATCGGCGGTGTTTCTCGGCCTGTTCACTTCGGCTGCACTCAACGAGAGCCCGCGCCGTGTGCCGCTCATCCGCCGCAAGGTGGCCCACGTGACGGAACGGCTCGGCTATGATGCGCGCGGCCATTCCGGCAAGGCGCTGGCGCATGTGCTGGAAACCTTCCCGCGCGACGAGCTGTTCCAGATCGATGGCGAGCGGCTGCAGCAGATGGCCGAGGGCCTGCTCTCGCTGCTCGACCGGCCCCGGCCGCGCCTGTTCCTCAACATGGACCTCGTCGCCAGCGCGCTGTCTGCGCTCGTCTATATCCCGCGCGACTCCTACTCGGCCGAAGTGCGCGAACGCGTCGGCACCCTGCTTGCGGAAAGGAGCGGCGGCACGCTTGCCCGCTATGACGTGGAGCTGCGCGGCGAGGGGCTGGCGCGCGTTCATTATGTGCTCCACGACATCCGCGAGTTTCTCGACGAGGACGCGCTCAACGCGGAGCTCGAGCGGCTGACCAAGGGCTGGGACGAGGCGCTGGAGCAGGCGCTGGTCGATCGGGTGAGCCCCCTGCGCGCCGCGCGCCTGGCCATCACCCATGGCCGCGCCTTCTCCGCCGGCTACCGCTCCGAATTCACGCCGGCCGAGGCTGCCGACGACATCCTGCGGCTGGCGGATCTTTCGACTCCTGCCGACCGCGACGTCAAGCTCTACGCCCGGGACGACGATCCCGACACGACGACCCGCCTCAAGATCTACCGGCTGGGCGAGATCATCCCGCTCTCGGAAGCGGTGCCGATGCTCGAGAATTTCGGGTTCCGGGTGATCGAGGAAGTGCCGTTCGACCTGGCCGGCGGCAAGATCGGCTGGATCCATGATTTCCGCCTCGAAGGCCCGCCGCGGCCGGCGGACTTTGCTGCCTTTGCCCGCCGGCTCGAGCCGGCGCTCGATGCCGTGCTGACGGGCATCCAGGAGAATGACCCCTTCAATGCGCTGATTCCGGCAGCCGACCTGTCGGCCGAGGAAGCCAACTGGTTCCGGGCCTGGTTCCGCTACCTGCGCCAGACCGGGGTTTCCTACGGCATTGCAACCGTTGTCGATGTGCTGAAGCGCAATGCGAAGCTGACCCGCGTGCTCGCCGCCCGCTTCCGGGCGCGGTTCGGACCGCAGGCGGACAGCGAAGCCGAATCGGCAGCCGATGCCCAGTTCGCCGAGCTTCTGGCCGGGGTGACGGCGATCGACGATGACCGGATCCTCACCCTCTTCCGCGAGCTGGTGGGCGCCATGCTCAGGACCAACGCCTTCGTCGTGGGCGGTCCGGAAGCGCTGGCCTTCAAGCTCGACAGCGCGAAGGTGCCGGGCCTGCCGAAGCCCAAGCCCTGGCGGGAGATCTGGGTCTATTCGCCGCGCGTGGAGGGCATCCATCTGCGCGGCGGCCGGATTGCGCGCGGTGGCCTGCGCTGGTCCGACCGGCGCGACGATTTCCGCACCGAGGTGCTCGGCCTCGTGAAGGCGCAGGTCGTCAAGAATGCGGTTATCGTGCCGACGGGCGCCAAGGGCGGCTTCTATCCCAAGCAGCTTCCCGATCCCGCAAGGCGCGAGGCGTGGCTTGCCGAAGGCGAGGAAAGCTACCGGATCTTCATCCGGGCGCTGCTTTCCATCACCGACAATCTCGATGCCGACGGCAAAGTGGTGCCGCCCGAGAATGTCGTGCGCCACGACGAGGACGATCCCTATCTGGTGGTCGCAGCCGACAAGGGGACGGCAACCTTCTCCGACATCGCCAACCAGATTGCCGAAAAGCACGGCTTCTGGCTGGGCGATGCCTTCGCAAGCGGCGGCTCGGCCGGCTACGACCACAAGGCGATGGGGATCACCGCGCGCGGCGCCTGGGTCTCGGTCACCCGCCATTTCGCCGAGATAGGCGTGGACGTCGCGAAGGATCCGGTGACGGTTGCCGGCGTTGGCGACATGTCGGGCGATGTCTTCGGGAACGGCATGCTGCTCTCGAAGGCGCTGAAGCTGGTGGCCGCCTTCGATCACCGCCACATCTTCCTCGATCCGGATCCCGATCCGGCGGAATCCTGGAAGGAGCGCAAGCGCCTGTTCGGCCTGGGGCGCTCGTCCTGGGCGGACTATGATCCCGGGCGCATCTCGAAGGGGGGCGGCGTGTTTCCGCGCAGCCAGAAGTCCATCCCGCTTTCGAAGGAGGTGAAGAGGCTGCTGGGCGTGGAGGAGGAAAGCCTGTCGCCCACCGACCTCATCCGCGCGATCCTGAAGGCGGAGGTCGATCTGCTCTGGTTCGGCGGCATCGGCACCTATGTGAAGGCGGCCGCCGAAACCCACCAGGATGTGGGGGATCGGGCGAATGATCCGCATCGGGTCGATGCCGAGGAGCTGCGTGCGAAGGTGATCGGGGAAGGCGCGAACCTGGGCGTGACCCAGCGCGGGCGCATCGCCTTTGCGCTTGCCGGCGGCCGGGTGAATACCGATTTCATCGACAATTCCGCCGGCGTCGACACCTCCGACAATGAAGTGAACATCAAGATTGCGCTCGGCAAGGCGATGGCGGCAGGAACGCTTACCCGCGACGCGCGCGACCGCCTGCTCGAGCGCATGGCGGACGAAGTCGCAAGGCTGGTTCTCTCGCACAACAGCGCGCAGACCCTTGCGCTTTCGATTGCCGAGCATGGCGCAGCCAACGCGCTTCCGGGCCATGTCCGCTTCATGATGAGCCTCGAGGCCCGGGGGCGGCTCGATCGGGCCGTCGAGCATCTGCCCGACAGCCGCGAGCTGGAAGACCGCCGGCGGGCGGGCAAGGGGCTCACGCGGCCGGAGCTTGCGATCCTGCTTTCCTACGCAAAGATGGACCTGAAGGAAGCCGTCGTGGCCTCGGAAGTGGTGGAGGATCCGCTGCTGGAGCCCGACCTCGTCGCGGCCTTCCCGACGGCCATGCGCGAGGACTTCCGGGACGGCATCCTGAAGCACCCGCTGCGCCGCGAGCTGATCGCAACCAGGCTCGCAAGCGAGCTGGTCGATCGCGGCGGGCTGACCCTCGCGCACAGCCTGGCTGCCGAACTTGGCGTCGAGCTGAAGCGCGTGGCGGCGGCCCATGTCGCTGCGCGCCAGCTGTTCGCGCTCGACCAGCTCTGGGACTTGATTGCAGCAGCGAAGGTCGAGGAGCCGGCGCGGCTGGCCCTGTTCGGGGAGATGTCGCTGGCCCTGCGCGCGCTGGTTGCGGATCTTGCCGTGCGCACGGGCGCGGAACGGCCGTCGGCGCTCGTCGGGCGGCTGCAGCCACCGCTCGAGCGGATCGAGGCGAAACTCGACCGGCTGCTGCGCCCCGAGCCGCGCGCCCAGGTGGAAGCGGTGCGCCAGCGGCTGCAGGGGCTTGGCGCGCCGCAGAAGGTGACCGATCGCATCGCCCGCTTCCATGCGCTGACTGGCGCTGTCGGAATCGCGGCCCTCTCCACGGACCTCGGGCTCGACGAAACCGATGTCGCCATGGCCTATACGCGGCTGGGCGAGGCGCTGAGCCTCGACTGGGCGCGCGGCGCGGCCACGACGCTGCGCTCGCAGGATGCGTGGGAGCGTCTGCTCCTTGCCGGCGTGGTGCGCAGCTTCGAGACGATGCGGCTGGACCTGATGCGGCGGATCATCGGGAAGGGCGGCGATCCGGTGGCAGCCGTCGAGGCATGGCTTTCCGGCCACCGCCCGGCGGTCGACGAGCTCAAGCGGGTGATTGCGAGCGCGCGGGCAACGACCCCGACCCTTGCCATGGTGGCGCATCTTGCCAATGTCGCGCGGGTCGCCCTTCAGCCGGACTGACAGGCTGGAGCGGTCTGCCCGGCCCCCGATGGGGCCGGCCTTGCTGACGACGGCCCGGCGGCGAGCCGCATCCTGCTAGCGGCAGGCGCGGATCCCGGCCACGGCTAGTGCCATCTCCTCGCCGGCGGCCTGCTCGAAGCGCATCACGCCCGAGACCATCGCGCCGTTGCTGAAGCTGGGCTCGCGCTCGAGCTCGATGTCGAGGGCAGCGGTGAACTGCCCGTCGCCATACTGGCCGGGATCCGGGAGGCGCGGAAGCTCGCGGTCGCTGTTTGCGATCCGGATCTTGAGCGTCTGGCGCTGCTCGGAGAGCATGGCCACCCGGCGCGGCGGCTCGGTTCGCGTCCACAGAAAGATCGCGCAGCCCGAGCCTTGCGGAAAGGCCTGCGGCGGAAGCTCGCCCAGTGCCAGGGCGGCGGCGGTGGCGAGGACGATCAGGCTCATCGGACCTCCATAAAAACGGCAAGCGTCGAATCTTCGTTGCGGGCGATCTCGAGACGCGCGAACCCGAGGCCTGCGCCCTCGATCCGGGCCAGCAGCGGCAGCAGCAGCGCCGACCGCACCGCAGGAAGCGCCACGGATGCACCGCCAGCAGGCGTGGAAGAGACGGGCGGCTCGGCAACACCGACATCGGACAGCAACCGCGCCAGCCGGTCGGCAGCCGGACCATCCCCGCCGGCAGCCGGCGTGCCGGCCAGCGCTGCCGCATCGGCCCGCGCCTTCAGGAACCGGGTTTCCGATGGCGTCCGGCCGGTTGCTTCTGGCGCCTTCGGCTCGCCGATCCGCAGGGTTTCCCCATCCTGGCGGATCGCAAACGGGGCGCTCGCCATCCCTGCGGCCAGCGCATTGACCGCCTCGGGTGGCCCGCCGAGGGCGACCTCGAGCGCGCCGTTGCCGAACCGGAGAAGCTGGATGTCCAGGCGTGGCTCGCCCTCGAGAGCGGCAAGAAGGGGCAGCAGGCGCGAGACCACCGATCCCTGCAACCGCTCTGCCTGCCGCGCCTGAAGGGCGGCTGCGCCTTCGGCGGCGCTGGCGACCTCGCGCCCGAGCACCCGGGACGCCATGGCGACGACGGCTTCATCATGGAAGCGGCCGGCAGCACCTGCCCTGAGCTGCGCAGCGACCACCGGTACCAGCGCGAGCAGCAGGGCAAGCCCGAGCAGCACGCCGGCGGCGATCCGGAAGACCCGATCCCGCCACCAGCGGGTGCGATGCGCAAAGCGGCCCTGGAGCAGGTCCAGCGGAAGCTCCGCCTCCGGCGCAGGCGCAGGCACAAAGGGCGGGGGATCCGCAGGCGCGCCCAGCGCCTCGGCAAGCGGCGGTTCCAAGCAGGCTGCAAGATCGCGGCGCCGCACCAGCAGGCTGTTGCCAAGCCGCGCGGCCGCTGCCGTGTCGGCCTTCGGCTCGGGGAGGAGAAGCGGCGCCGGAACCAGCGCGTCTGGCTCCACGCCGCTGGCCCGCAGACGCGCCAGGTGCGCCTCCACCCGGTCCGGATCGGCAAGCGCCAGCCAGGACTTTCCTTCCTCGTCCTCCGGTCCGAGGGCGAGATGCACCTCGGCGATGGGCGTGGCACAAAGGGTCTCGGCCATGGCCCTGGCTTCCGCCATCCGGGCCTTTCCGGTTGCCGCAAGGATCACGCGATGGAGCGCGACATCATCCCCCGGGATGACCCCGACAACCGGGCCGTCGCTGCCGTCGGCCAGCGTCGTCACGCCGGCTGCGTCCGTCAGGAGCAGCAGCCGGGTCATGTCGCGGGCGCCCGGCGCCGGGGCGGCACCCATTCGCTCATCGCCACTTCGGCGGGCTGCCTGCCCGAATCGAGGAGGATCCTGCGCCCTATGGCATAGGTTTCCGTCTCGACTTCAATGTCGAGCGCATACCAGCGGCTGGTGGTGCCGATGCGGTTGCCCGGACCGCTGTCGCGCGTGCCGTCGTCCTGCGCTTCCCCCCAGGCCTCGTTCATCGAGCGGAACCCCCCTTCGGGACGGTTGGCGGTGAAGCGCGCGGCCGACTCGCGCGCAATCCCCATCGACAGCAGCAGCGGCATGTCGGCCTCGGCAAGCGCATTCACATTGAAGCTGGAGGCTTCGCGGGTGGGAAGCGTGCACAGATGCCGGCTGACCCGCGCATATTGCTCCGGCGGCAGGCCGACCATCGCCTGCCATTCGCTCGGGTCGGCAAGCAGCAGGCCGCGCGTGCCGAGCCGCGCGCGGGTTGCGGCCGCGATCCGCTCCGCGTCCAGGCGCGGGATGCCGGACAGCGCCAGCAGCGATGCCAGCTGCCGCCCGTCTCCGATCCCGTTCAGGTTGAAACAGGTACCGGCATCGCGGAACCGGAAGGTGACCATTGCCGTGCCGACGGGAAGGGTGATGGGCCGCTGGATGATGGAGATGTCGCGATTGGCCTGCGCCTTCACCTGGGCAACGAGCGTCCGTGCAAGGGCGGTGGCGGAAAGGGCGGCGAGCTGCGCCTCGGCGAGTTCGGCCGAGCCCCGCGCGTCGTCGGTTGCCGCCTTGAGGCGCGACAGGCCGATCGTCGCAAGGCCGGAAAGGAGGGCCAGCATGGCGAGCACGGCAAACAGCGCCGCGCCCCGCTCGGAGGATCGCGCGCGCCTCATGCCGCCACCAGGAACAGCATGGTGATGGGCGCACCCCGGCCCGGAACCAGCGTGAGCTCCACCGCGCGCGGCAGGTCCTGCGGGGTGCGCGGTATCCATTGCTCCGTGAAGCCCTGGCCGGCGTCCACCCGCAGCTGCACCTCGCGCACATCCTCGAGCATGGTGACGGCCTCGCCCGGAGGTGCGCCATCGACGGCCGGGAAGGTCTGGCGCAGCAGCCGGCTGCCGTCATGCCCCCATGCGATCTTCTGGACGGACGGCGTGATGCCCGAAACCCCGCGGCGGACCAGCACGAAGCCGGCCGGAGTGAGCGTGAAGGCCTGGATCGGCTGGCCCGAGAGATCAAGACTGACCCGCCCTGCCGCCTGCCCGAGATCGGCTGCCAACAGCGCGCGCGTGCGGGTGACGGCCGAAAGTGCTGCAAGCGCGGATTCCGAGCGGGCAAAGGCGGTGACGGCGGAGCCCGAAAGCGCCGTGATCGCAACCGCGACAAGGCTGAAGAGAAGGAAGGCAACGAGCACCTCGACGAGGGTGAACCCCCGCGTCGTCGCGTGCTGGCGTGCTCCCCTCATTGCGGCCGCACGATCTCGCGCGCGGCCAGCACGGGACCGCCCTCGCTTGCCCGCACGCGAACGGAAATGGTCACGAGGTTGGGAAAGGCATCGGGGGAAGGCGAGCCACGGGTCTCGGCCTCCCAGACGAGCGGCACCCCGCCATTGAGGCTGCTGCCGCGCAGGCTGCCCGCAGGCGCGTTCGGGGCAAGCAGGATCGCAATCGCCTGGTTGTCCGCTTCCAGCCGTGCGAGGCTGGAGGCTGTCAGCGCTGCGCTGTTGCGCAGCTGCAGGCTCTGGAACTCGACGAGGGTCAGCCCGACGATGGCCAGCAGCGACAGCGCCACCAGCACCTCGACCAGCGTGAAGCCCCGCGCCGCGCGCCTACCAGTTAGCGCCGCGCGCCTGCCAGTTTGCGCCGCGCGCCTACCAGTTGCCGATGTCGGCGGCATCGCCTTCGCCTCCTTCCTCGCCGTCGGAGCCATAGGTCCACACGTCGAATGCGCGGCCATCGTTCCCGGGCTGCCGGTAATTGTAGGGGCGGCCCCAGGGATCGTTCGGCAGGCGGCGCAGGGCCGCCCCGGCATTCGTCGGCACGGTGAGTGCCAGAAGCCCCTCGTCCGTTGTCGGGTAGCGGCCGGTCTCGAGGCGGAACAGCTCGAGGCCCTGCTCGATAAGGGCGATGTCGGCCTTGGCCTTGTTGATCCGCGCCGTGTTCTGCGCCGGCAGCACGTTGACGACGACCACCGTTGCGAGCAGGCCGATGATGGCCAGCACCACGAGCAGCTCGACAAGGGTGAACCCGCGGCTGCGCCGGCGCTTCCTGAGACGTGTGAGGAGGATGTGCATCAGCTGGCTCCGATCGCCTGCCCGGCCAGGGCATTGAGGCGCAGGATGGGAAGGAGGACGGCAAGGATGATGAGCCCGACCACGCCGCCCAGGACGACGATGATGAGGGGCTCGAGCAGGGACAGGAGCACGCGGCTCCGGTCGGAGAGCTGGCGGTCGAGCGCGGTTGCCGCGCTGTCGAGGAGTGGCGCCAGCCGGCCCGACGCCTCGCCCGAGCGCGCCAGTGACAGCAGCAGCGCCGGCGCGCGGGGAAGGGCGGGAAGCGCCGAGGAGAGCGACGCACCTGCCCGGACCCGCGCGGCGATGGCGTGCAGTGCATGCTGCCAGGGCCTGGTGGTGAGCGCAGGCGCCACCAGATGCAGCGCCTCGGACACCGGCAGGCCGGCTGCCAGCATCACCGAGAGGAGCCGCGCCAGCCGCACGGCTTCCGAGGCAGCGACGAAGCGCCCGGCAAGCGGCAGCGACAGGAGCACGCGATCGAGGGCGGCGCGGCCGGCATCCCGGCGCCTGGCGACAAGCAGCGCAAGCAGCCCGAGAAGCAGCAGCACAAGCACCAGCCAGCCCCATTGCTGGAGAAAGGCGGAAACACCCAGCACGAAGCGCGTGATCCCGGGAAGCTCGGCGCCGGTGTCGCCATACTGCTCGGCGATTCCCGGCACCACGAACACCAGCATGCCGACGATGACACCCACGGCGACAAGCACGAGCAGCGTCGGATAGGCAAGCGAGGCAATGAGCTTCGAGCGCAGCGCCAGCTCCGCCTCGAGCGTGTCGGCAAGCCGCGAAAGCAGCAGCGGCAGCCGGCCGGATGCTTCGCCGGCTGCAACGGTTGCCCGGATGTCGGGCGGAAAGGCGCCGGCCGGAAGTGCTGCGGCAAGGCTCGATCCGGACTGCACTGAGCGGTTGGCGGCCTTGAGCACGGCGCGCACGCGGCTCTTTCCTGGCTGGCGGGCAAGCGTGTCCACCGCATCCGAGATGGGCATCACGGCGACCAGCGTCGCCAGTTCGCGGATCATGGCCGCGCGGTCGGAGGCGGAAAGGCGCAGCCCGCGCGACGGTAGGCGCCAGCGCGATGCGCGCGCGAGAGGGGGCCTGGCTGGCGCGTTCACGCCGGCTGCCTGCTGCCGCCGCGCTCTTCCATGAACAGCGTCAGCGCCTCGGTCGGGGTTGTCCGCCTTTCCACCACCAGGGCACGCGCGGATTCCGGAAGGCTCCGGCGCAGGCCCGCTGCCTCGAGCCTCGCTTCGCTGGCGCCGTCGTTCACCAGCTGGCGGACGTCGAGATCGACCCGGATCAGCTCGAACAGGCCCTGGCGGCCGACATAGCCGGTCATCCGGCAATGGGGGCAGCCATTGGCCTTGGCGACCATCATGCCCGCCGGCAGTCCGATCCGCGCGGCAAGTCCGGCAGCGAGCGGTTCCTCGGTCCCGCAGGCCGGGCAGACGAGGCGGACCAGCCGCTGCGCGAGCACTGCGCGCAGGGTGGCGGCAATCAGGAAGGATTCGACTCCGAAGTCGCGCAGGCGCGTGATTGCCCCGGCTGCGGAGTTGGCGTGGACGGTCGACAGGACGAGGTGCCCCGTGAGCGCCGATTCGACGGCCACTTCCGCCGTCTCGCGGTCGCGGATCTCGCCCACCAGCACCACGTCCGGGTCCTGGCGGAGGATCGCGCGCAGGCCGGTTGCAAAGGTGAGGCCGACGCGCGTGTCCACCTGTGTCTGGCCGACGCCAGGTACGGCATATTCGACCGGATCCTCGACGGTCAGGATGTTGCGGCGTCCGTCGTTCAGCAGCTTGAGCGCGGCATAGAGCGTCGTCGTCTTGCCCGCGCCCGTCGGGCCGGTGACGAGGATCATGCCGTTGGGGCTTGCCAGGGCGTCGCGCAGCTCCTGTTCGGTGGCCGGATCGAGACCGAGCGTGTCGAGGGTGAGCGAAACCGCGCTCTGGTCGAGGATCCGCAGCACCACCCGCTCGCCGCCACGCGCCGGCAGGGTGGAGACGCGCACGTCGATCGCCCGGCTGCCAAGCGCGATCGAGATGCGGCCATCCTGCGGCAGGCGGCGCTCGGCGATGTCGAGCCGGGCCATCACCTTCACGCGGCTGACGATCATCGGCGCGACCTCGGCCGGCAGCTTCAGCACTTCCTCCATCACCCCGTCACGGCGCAGGCGCACGGCCATCCCGTCGGACGCCGGCTCCATATGGATGTCGGAGGCGCCCTGCTGCACGGCCTGGGCGACCATCGAGTTGATGAGCCGGACCACCGGGGCCTCGTTGTCGCTGTCGAGCAGGTCTGCGGTGTCGATGCCCAGAAGAACGCCTTCTGCCGAGGCGGCCGCCGCCGCCACGGCCTCGAGGCCGTCGGTCGCGTAGGTTTCCGACAGCAGCCGGTCGAACACATCGGCTGCGACCGGCTCGAGGCCAAGCGGCTGGCCTGCCACGCGCCGGGCCTCGACAATCGCCGCCGGTGGCGCGTCGGGCCGCAGCACAAGGCGCGGTGGGTTCGCCAGCAGGATGACGCCCGCGCGCCGTGCAAAGGCGTAGGGAAGGCGGGGAAGCGTGCTCATCCGCGGGCCGGGCCGAGCAGGGCGGGATCCGGCGCCTGAGGCCCGTAGGGCGGCAGCGGCGGGTTGCGGGTGGGATCATAGTCCGGGCCGGGGAATGGGGCGGGCCGGTAGGGTGGCACCGTGCGCAGATAGTCGAACGCGAGCGCATCGAGGCTGGAAAAGCCGGAGCGCGCTTCCTGCATCGTCCGCACCGAATCCCAGCGGCCGGCGGTCACGGCAGCAGCCTCGTCGCGCGAGGTGACGATGGTGGGGCGCAGGAAGACCATGAGGTTCGTCTTCTCCCGCGTGCGGTTGCGCGACTTGAACAGTTCGCCGATGCCGGGAATGTCGCCCAGCCCCGGCACCTTCTGGAGCGAGCTGCGCTCTTCGTCGGAAAGCAGGCCGCCCAGCGCCAGGATTTCGCCATCCGCGACCGTCACCACCGTTTCCACTTCACGCTTGTTAAGGACGAAGTCGAAACCGCCCACGCGCGAGGCGATGGAGGAAACCGTCTGGCGGATTTCCATCTTGATGGTGCCGCCCGCGTTGATCTGCGGCCGCACCACCAGCTGCACGCCGACATCCTGGCGCTGCACGGTCCGGAAGCTGTTGTCGAGATTCTGCCCGAGCGCCTCGCCCGTCGTCACCGGGATTTCCTGGCCGACGAGCAGGCGCGCGGGCTGGTTGTCGAGTGCCATGATCGAGGGTGTGGCCAGCAGGTTGGAGGCGATGTCGTTCCTTGCAGCATTGATGATGGTGCCCATGACGGCATTGCCCACATTCCAGGTGAGCGCGGCGGTGCCGCCGGTGATGGGTGTCTGGGTCGCCGAGTTGATGGCATTGGCGATGAGCGCATTGGCCAGCGCGGCGTTCTGGATCTGGCCCTGCTCGACGGCAACGGCGCCGGCAAGCGCCAGGATGTCGGGCCCGGCGTTGGTGAAGTTGCTGGACAGGAAGGGCGTTGCCGCGTTGCGCGACTTCGCCAGCCACTGCACGCCGAGCTGCGTTGCCAGCGAATCGGAAATCTCGACGATGATGGCTTCCACCTGCACCTGCGCGCGCACCCGGTCGAGCTGGCGGATGACCTCGCCCAGCTCGCGCTGCACGTCGGCCTTGGCAGCGATAATGAGCGCATTGGCGCCATCGTAGCGGGCAATCACGGCCTCGCGCGGCCGGACGCCGGCTGCCACGCCGAGGTTGGCGCCGGCTGCCGGCCGCACGTCTGCCGGCTGGAGCTGGGCGCCGGCATCCTGCTGGCCGCCGCCGCCGAAGGGCGTTCCGGCAAGGGCGGAGAGCGGGGCCGTGCTTGCCTGCGGGTGGGGGGTGGGTGTCTGGCCCACCAGCGACTGCAGGACCGGCAGGATGGAGGCAGCGGCGGCAGGGTCGAGGAACACGACGCGAGTCTCGGCGCCCTGCGCGGCGCGGCGGTCGAGATCCTCGGCAAGCGCCACCATCTGCTTGACGACCGAGGCGTCGCCGCGAATGGCGATGGCGTTTGCGGCATCCACGGCCACGACGGTTGCCGTCGGGCCC
>JBDNCK010000148.1:0-5284 GCA_046719675.1 Sphingomonadaceae bacterium
GCGGGGGACGGTTGGGTTCCCGCGCGCCCCGACCTCGGCGCGTCACTTCCGCTGGGCCTCGCCCGTCATCGGCACGAAGCGGACATCGGTCACCGGCCGCTCGCGCACCACCCCATCCTTGTCCTTCTCCACGAGCACAAGCCGCTGGATGCCCCCGGCCGGCCCCACCGGGATGACCATGCGCCCGCCCGGCTTCAGCTGCGCGACCAGCGGAGCCGGCACCCGGGGTGCGGCGGCGGTCACCAGAATGCCGTCGAAAGGCGCTTCCTCGGGCCAGCCGGCGAAGCCATCGCCTACCCGCACCTGCACATTGGCATATCCCTGTCGCGCGAGCGCGGCGCGGGCGCTCGCCGCAAGCTCCGGGATGATCTCGATGGTGAAGACTTCGTCGACGAGCGGCGACAGGACGGCAGCCTGATAGCCCGATCCGGTGCCGATCTCGAGCACCCGATGCCCGGCTTCGGGCCGGATGAGATGCGTCATCAGTGCCACGATCGTCGGCTGTGAGATCGTCTGGCCATGGGCGATGGGAAGCGCGGTATCGGCTTCCGCTTCGGCGCGCCATTCCGGCAGCACGAAGGCCGCGCGCGGCACGGCGCGCAAGGCAGCGAGCACGCGCGGATCATCCGCCTCGCCCGCCAGCCGTGCATAGCCCGCGACCTGCTGCATCAGCCGGGCCTGCGGCTCGGGCGGCGCCCCGTTTGCCTGGCACCCACCCGCCAGCGCCGCCAGCAGGACAGGGACAAGTGCACGGCAGCCTGCCCTTGTCCACATGATGGTCCTCCTCCCGCCTGCACCCGCGCGTCTGCGCCCTGCTGGCACCCGACGGCCATTGCAGCACCCCCCATGGTCAAACCCTTCCGTCGCCCGGCGAGGCCTTCCGCTCACGCCAGCAACCTTGGGGCGAGGCCGCCCTTGCTGCAAGGCCAGGATTGCCGACGGGCATCGCCCGCGCCAAGATGGCCGCTTGGAAAGGCGCGGCCGGCGCGGCACATCTGCGCTTTCCCCAGCCGGGGAACATAGATAGAACAGGGCGGCGATGAGTCTTACCCACATCAAGGTGCGCGGCGCGCGCGAGCACAATCTGAAGTCGGTGGACATCGACCTGCCGCGCGACCGGCTCATCGTCATCACCGGCCTGTCCGGCTCGGGCAAGTCCAGCCTCGCCTTCGACACCATCTATGCCGAGGGCCAGCGCCGCTATGTGGAATCGCTTTCCGCCTATGCCCGCCAGTTCCTCGAGCTGATGCAGAAGCCGGACGTGGACCATATCGAGGGCCTGTCGCCAGCGATTTCCATCGAGCAGAAGACAACCAGCCGCAACCCGCGCTCGACCGTGGGCACGGTGACGGAAGTCTATGATTACATGCGGCTGCTGTGGGCGCGCGTGGGGGTGCCGCATTCGCCGGCAACCGGCCTTCCGATCGAGGCGCAGACCGTCTCGCAGATGGTCGACCGGGTGATGGCGCTTGCCGAGGGCACGCGGCTCCTGCTGCTCGCGCCTGTCGTGCGCGGGCGCAAGGGCGAGTATCGCCGCGAGCTTGCCGAGTGGAAGAAGGCCGGCTTCCAGCGCGTGCGGATCGACGGGGTGACGCACGAGATCGACGAGGCGCCCGCCATCGACCGCAAGCTCAAGCACGACATCGACGTGGTGGTCGACCGGCTGGTGGTGCGCGAAGGCCTCGAGCAGCGCCTGGCCGAGAGTTTCGAAACCGCGCTTCGCCTGGCCGAAGGGCTGGCGACGGTGGAGCTTGTGGACACGGGGGAGACTATCCTCTTCTCCGAGAAGTTCGCCTGCCCCGTCTCGGGCTTCACCCTGCCCGAGATCGAGCCGCGGCTGTTCTCCTTCAACGCCCCGCAGGGCGCCTGCCCGGACTGCAACGGGCTGGGCGAGAAGCTCTTCTTCGACCCCGATCTCGTCATTCCCAATGCGCTCGTCAGCCTCGAGAATGGCGCGGTCGTCCCCTGGGCCAAGTCGTCGCCGCCCTCGCCCTATTACATGCAGGTGCTCACCTCGGTGGTGCGGGCGTTCGGCGGGTCGCTTGCCATGCCCTGGGCGAAGCTGCCGGAGGCCACCCGCCACGCCATCCTGCACGGAACAGGTGGCAAGCCCATCCCCCTCCTCTTCGAGGACGGGCGCAAGCGCTACGAGGTGAACAAGCCGTTCGAAGGCGTGCTGGCCAATCTCGAGCGGCGCTTCCGCGAGACGGAAAGCGCCTGGATGCGCGAGGAGCTTGCGCGTTACCAGTCGGCCGCGCCGTGCGAGACCTGCGGCGGCGCGCGCCTGCGGCCCGAGGCGCTCTGCGTGAAGATTGCCGGCGAGCACATCAGCCAAGCGACCGCGCGCTCGGTGGCAGCTGCCGCCGAGTGGTTCCTGGGCCTGCCCCATCGCCTGACCGAACGGCAGAACGCGATTGCCGCGCGCATCCTCAAGGAAATCAACGAGCGGCTGGGCTTTCTGGTGAATGTGGGGCTTGGCTATCTTTCACTCGACCGCGCGTCTGGCACGCTTTCAGGCGGGGAGTCGCAGCGCATCCGCCTTGCCTCGCAGATCGGCTCGGGCCTTTCGGGCGTTCTCTACGTGCTGGACGAGCCGTCGATCGGGCTTCACCAGCGCGACAACGACCGGCTGCTTGCCACCCTCAAGCGGCTGCGCGATCTGGGCAACACGGTGCTGGTGGTCGAGCATGACGAGGACGCCATCCGCGCTGCCGACCATGTGGTGGACATGGGGCCCGGTGCCGGAGAGCATGGCGGCACGGTGGTGGCCGAAGGCACGCTTGCCGACATCCTGGCCCATCCGGCCAGCCTCACGGGCGACTATCTCGCCGGCCGGCGGGCCGTTCCGCTGCCGGCACGCCGGCGCAGCGGCAACGGCCACCGGCTGGTGCTCAAGGGCGCGCGGGCCAACAACCTCAAGGGCGTGACGGCGGAGATCCCGCTTGGCACCTTCACCTGCGTGACCGGCGTGTCGGGCTCCGGCAAGTCGAGCCTCGTCATCGACACGCTGTGGCCGGCGGCCGCGCGCGCACTCAACGGCGCCAGGATGCCGGCCGGCATGCATGATTCGCTCACCGGCCTCGAGCATCTCGACAAGGTGATCGACATCGACCAGTCGCCCATCGGCCGCACGCCGCGCTCGAACCCCGCCACCTACACGGGCGCCTTCACCCACATCCGCGACTGGTATGCGGGCCTGCCCGAAGCGCAGGCGCGCGGCTACAAGCCGGGGCGCTTCTCCTTCAACGTGAAGGGTGGCCGCTGCGAGGCCTGCCAGGGCGATGGCGTCGTCAAGATCGAGATGCACTTCCTGCCCGACGTCTATGTCACCTGCGACGTCTGCAAGGGCAAGCGCTACAACCGCGAGACGCTGGAAGTGACCTTCAAGGGCAAGAGCATCGCCGACGTGCTCGACATGACGGTGGAGGATGCCCGTGCGCTGTTCGAGGCGGTGCCGCCCATCCGCGATCGCCTTGCCATGCTCGAGGAAGTGGGGCTGTCCTACATCCGGGTCGGCCAGCAGGCGACGACGCTTTCGGGCGGCGAGGCACAGCGGGTGAAACTCGCGAAAGAGCTGTCCCGCCGCGCCACAGGCCGCACGCTCTACATCCTCGACGAGCCGACGACGGGCCTTCATTTCGAGGATGTGAGGAAGCTGCTCGAGGTGCTGCATGCGCTGGTCGACCAGGGCAACACCGTGGTGGTGATCGAGCACAATCTGGAAGTCATCAAGACGGCCGACTGGATCCTCGATCTCGGTCCCGAGGGCGGCTCGGGCGGCGGCGAGCTGGTGGCCGCCGGCCCGCCGGAGGTGGTTGCCGAAGCGCCGGCAAGCATCACCGCACGCTATCTTGCGCCCCTGATCGGCCGCGCCCAGGCGGCGGAATGAGGCAGCCGAATGCGGCAGGGGAACGCGGGAGAGGAGTGCGGGAGGCGACCGGGCCGACCAGCGCCGGAGATTCCGCCGGGCGCTGCTGCCGCGCCAGCATCAGCCCATGCAGGCGCCCTTCACGAAGCGGATGGTCTGGGCGAGGATATGCGCGCGGTGCTCCTCGCTCACGCCGGGCTGAAAGGCGAGGTGGAGCGCGTCGCCCACCGCCGTGAAGGTGAGGCTTGCGGCAATGGCAGGGTCCACCCCTTCGATGCCGTGGGCCGCGTTCCAGGCGCGGATATGGTCTTCCACCCAGGCCTGTGTCACCTCGCGCGCGGCCAGGAAGAAGGGCGCGGCCTCGGGATCGTACTGCTTGTCCTTGTAGCTTGATTCGCACTCGGAGCCGCCAGCCATCGCTTCCCAGGTGGTGTTGTCGGCGCAGAAGGCAAAGCAGCGCGTGATGACATCGGCCGGATCGAGCGTGGCAAGCGAATCGCCGCCCTGCATGGCGGCCACCATTTTTTCGCCATGCAGCCGGCCAAGCTCGGCAAGCAGCGCACGCTTGGATCCGAAATGATAGAAGATGGAGCCTTCCGAGACATCGGCCACCCGCGCGATGTCGGCCGTGCCCGTATCCTTGTAGCCAAGGGTGGAAAACAGCTGATAGGCAGCCTCGATCACCCGGGTGCGCGTTTCCGCCGGATCATAGCGCCGCGGCGCCGGACCCTTTCGCGCCGGGGCCACCCGGTTGCGCCGGTCGTCTGCTCCCCGCCTGTGGTCCGCCGCCCGCCCCTGGTCCGCCTTGGTCGCCAATGCCTGTCCCTTTCGCTTGCAGCCCTATGGCGCAAATTTGAGTAGCAGTCAAAAGTTTCGCCGGCCGACTGCCATCTTCCGCGCCTGGGATCGTCCGCGCGTACCATCTTCGGTGCGTACCATCTTCCGCGCGAGCATCCCGCCTCGACAGTGCCACCGCCGCCGGCATGGGCCCAGTGTCCCCGCCTGTGTGGACCCAGCGCCCCCGCCTATATGGGGAAGGTGCGCTGGTTTCTCACCCTGCTCGCGATCCCGCCGGTCGCACTGCTGCTCGGGGCCCTCATACCGGAAAATCCCCCTGCCCGGGAACCTCTCGAAGCTGTGACCATCTGGCTTGCGGGAAGCGCCGTCCACACCGAGCTCATCGTGCCGGTGGCGGCTGCCGGGCATGACTGGCAGCCGCAGCTGCCGCCGTTCCCGGACGGGCTGCGCGCGCAGCATCATGTCAGCTTCTCCTGGGGGGAGCGGGAGTTCTTCCTGAACACGCCCGACTGGGGCGACTTCGAGCTCAGACGCGGCATACGCGCGCTCGTCGCCGGCCATGAGACGCTGGTGCACCTCTATCGCATCGACCGGCCCAGCGGGCGGCCCATCCGCCTT
>JBDNCK010000149.1:0-5277 GCA_046719675.1 Sphingomonadaceae bacterium
CAGGAGGCGCTGCTGCTGTGCGGCCTCGTCATTCTCCTGAACGCCGTCGACGATTTCGCCGTCGACCTGCTGACGGTCCCGGCCTGGATTGCTGCCAGGATGCAGCCGTTGCCGGCGCCCCCGGCGCAACCCGGGCGCTTTGCCGTGCTGGTGCCCGCCTGGGATGAAGCGCGTGTGATTGCCGCCATGCTGCGCAACACGCTGGCCAGGCTCGATCATCCGGATTTCCTCGTCTTCGTGGGCGTCTATCCGAATGACGCTGCGACCAAAGCGGCGGTCAGCTCCGTCCGCGATCCGCGCATCCGCTGCGTGGTCACCAGCCGTCCCGGGCCGACCACCAAGGCCGACTGTCTCAATCATCTTTGGCGCGCAGCAAAGGCCGAGGAATGCGAGTCCGGGCGGAGGTTCCGGGCGATCGTGCTGCACGACGCGGAAGATGTGGTGCATGCCGACGAACTCGCCCTCTTCGATCAGGCGCTCGAGCGCTTCGACATGGTCCAGATTCCGGTCGTGCCGATCGCCGACTTTGCCTCCGGCTTCATTGCCGGCCACTATCTCGACGAGTTCGCAACCGCGCATGCGCGCGACATGATGGTGCGCACCTGGTTGCGTGCGCCACTGCCGAGCGCAGGCGTGGGAACGGCAATCGCGCGCGACGCCCTGGCTCGGCTGGAAGGAGCCGACGCCAAGCCCTTCGACGAGCAGAGCCTCACCGAGGATTATGAGCTGGGCTATCGCCTGCATCGCCTGGGGATGCGGGGCGGGATGGTCCGGCATCGCGGCAAAAGGGGTCTTGTCTGCGTCCGGGCCTATTTTCCCGACCGGCTGGAGGCTGCCGTGCGCCAGAAATCGCGCTGGCTCACCGGCATCGGCCTTTCCGGCTGGGACCGGCTTGGCTGGGCCGGAGGTCCGGCTGCCCGCTGGATGCTGTTCCGGGACCGCAAGGGCATCGTGACGGCGGTCGTCGCGCTGGCCGGCTACGCCGTATTCGCCGCGATCCTGCTGCAGGCGCTCGCGCGCTGGTGGCTTGCAGGCGCGCAGGGTGTGGCAGCGGTTCCCGTGCTTCCTCCGGCCTCGCCATTCCTCGTCGCGCTGATGCTGGCAGCCGGCCTCGTGCTTGCCTGGCGCCTGCTGGTCCGCGCCGCGCTCACCGCGCGCGTCGGAGGAATGATCCAGGCGGTTCTCTCCATCCCGCGCGCGCCTGTCGGCAATTTCGTCAATGCGCTCGCCGCCATCCGCGCGCTGGGCCGCTATCGGCAGGAAGTCGAATCCGGCCGCATCCCCCCCTGGGACAAGACCCAGCACCGTTTCCCGGACGAGGTGACCCTCCATGGCTGAAGCACCGAGAACCGGGCGGGCGCTGAGGCTTTACCAGGTCGCGGGCATCCTGCTGCTTGGCTGGCTCGCCGGGCGACTGCCGGACCTGTTTCAACGCCAGGCCACGGAGGATGCGAGGCTGCGGGCAACCCTTGCCCCCGGTGATCCCGTCGCGGGTCAGGCGGCCGCCACCTCCGGCGCGGTCACTCCCGTCGATGCAGCCGCGCTTGCAGCCGAAGTGGCAAGCCAGGTCGCCAGCGAGACCGTTGCGCGGCTGGTGGCCGCCGGCTGGGGGCCGCGGTCCGGCGCGGCGTCGGCACCGGTGGCTCCGCCCCAGATGGGCCATGCGCCAGTGCAACCAGCCGCGCGCCAGCAGGCAGCGCCCGAGACGGTGGTGCGGATCGTGGTGGACCAGCAGCAGGCGGCGCAGTCGCCGCAATGGAGCATGGCGCCCATAGGCGCGCCACCGCAGGAAGGCAGGCCTGGAGCGCCGGACCCTGTTGCGATGGCCAGTCGCCCGGACGTGGAGCCTGCCGCTGCGAAGGCCGACAGGTCAAGGGCAGAGGCGGCCCACGCGCTGGCGAGCGAGGGCTATCGCGCGATCCAGGCCGGCGACCGCCGCACCGGGGCCGAGCGGCTCGCGCAGGCACTGGCAACCGATCCCGAGGCACCGCAGGCCGAAGCCTGGGCGGCGGACCTGCGCCTGCTGCGCAAGCGGCTTTCGCTCACCTTCTATGCGCTCGCCCGCGAAGGCGCCGGCGGCGATGCCGTGGCCGCCACGCCGGTGCTCGGAGGAAGCCAGACGGGTGCAGCCGTCGGCTGGACCTTCGATCCGCTCGCCAGGCGCCGGATCACGGGCTTCGGGCGGCTGGCCGTCGGCTCCGACGCCACCGGACGGATCGAGCCGGAGACGGCCGAGGCAGCCGTCGGCGTGCGGGTGGATCCCTTTCCGCGCGTGCCTGTCCATGTCGCGATCGAACGCCGCTTCGCACTCGGGGCATTTGCCCGCAACGACTGGTCCGCGCGGATCGCGGGCGGCGAACGCTGGATGACCAGTGTGGCCGGCAGGCCGGTTGCCATCGATGTCTATGGCGAAGGCGGCCTCATCAGCTTCTCCGATCCCGATTTCTACGGCGGCGCCGAAGCCAAGGCGACGACCCCGGTCCTGCAGCTGGACAAGGTGCGCCTGGAAGCCGGCGTGGGCGGGTGGGGCGGCGCGCAGCAGGGGTTCTTCACGGCCCATCGCTTCGATGTCGGCCCGCTGCTGCGGTTCCGGTTCGGCAGCGCCAATGTGGCAGGCCAGCTCGATTACAGGGTGCGCGTGACCGGCAATGCCGAGCCGGGCTCAGGCGTTGCCTTCACCATCCTTGGCGACTTCTAGCCGCCCCCGGCGGGCGGCCAGCTGCGCCAGGACTTCCCGCGTGAAGATTTCCCCCATCAGCTCGATGAGATAGCCAAGGCCCCGCTCGGCCATCTCCGCGGCCTGGGCGTCGCCCACATGCGGGCCCGTGAGGCGAAAGAACTCCTTCACCTGTGCATCCGCCAGCCAGCGCATTGTCTCGAAATAGCGCTTGAGGCCCTCGACATCATAGCCTGCCGCACGCGTGAACCCCAGCCGCGCAAGGTCGTTCAGCAGGCGCAGGATGCGGGCATCGCGCGGCGAGACGGTGCCGTCTTCCGCCACGGAAACGATTCCGGCGGCCACCAGGTCGGAAAGCCGCTCGGCCTCGGCCGACCCTTCGGCGAGGATCGCCTCCGCCGCCTCGCGCGCCCCGTGCCGCTCGAGCCGCGCCTTGAGAAGACGGTCCACATGCGGAAGGACATCGGGGCTGTCCCACCCGGATTCGGGCGGCGTGTCGAGCAGCACGCGAATGACGCCCAGCGGCAGGAAGCGATCGTCGCGCAGGCGGCGGATGGCCAGCAGCCGCGTCAGATGCTCCTCATGATAGATGGCCGCGTTGCGGGCCGTCCTGACCGGCTCGGGCAGCAACCCCTCGCGGATATAGAAGCGGATCGTCTCGCGGCCGATGCCCGACGCCTTCTCAAGATCGCGCATGCGCATGGCTGCTTCCTACACCTGGCCGGGCCCGTCTGCCATTACCGGAGCCCTGCCCGCACCTGTTCGATGGCGCGCAGCCAGCCAGCGCGCCGCGCTGCCCGCCGGCGCCCGTCGGGGTCGGGCAGGAAGGCGCGATCGGTGCGGACCATCGCGCGCGCGGCCCCGGACAGATCGGCGAACAGCCCGCAGCCGACGGCCGCCAGCATCGCAGCGCCAAGGGCGGTCGTTTCCACCGTCTCCGGCCGCACCACCTCCAGGCCGGTTGCGTCCGCGACATCCTGGCAAAGCCAGTCATTGGCCACCATCCCGCCATCCACCTTCAGGCTGGCAGGCCGGACACCGTCGCGGGCAAAGGCCTCGATGAGGTCGGCTGTCTGGTTTCCCATCGCTTCCAGGGTTGCCCGCACGATATGGGCACGCGTGGTCGCCCCGGTCAGCCCGGTCAGGAGGCCGGTCGCGCGCGGCTCCCACCAGGGCGCGCCCAGCCCGGCAAAGGCGGGTACCAGCGTCACGCCGCCGCTGTCCGGAACGGAAGCGGCGAGCGCCTGCGTCTCGGCGGCCGTCTCGATGATGGCCAGGCGATCGCGCAGCCACTTCACGGCATCGCCACCGACGAACACGGACCCCTCGAGCGCGAAGGTCCCGGCATCTGCTGCCCGCGTCGCCACCAGCCGGTTGCGGCTTGCCGGCAGGCGCTGCCCCGTTGCTGCCAGCAGGAAGATCCCGGTGCCATAGGTGCACTTGGCCTCCCCTTGGGACAGGCAGGCCTGGCCGATCGCAGCCGCCTGTTGGTCGCCGGCCATGCCGGTCACGGGAATGCGGCGCCCGTCGACTTGCGCCATACCGAAGGGTGCGATCGATGGCCGGATCTGCGGCAGGGCCTCCTGCGGGATGCCGAACAGCTGGAGGAGGTCCGCACGCCAGCTGCCCGAGACAAGGTCCATCAGCAGCGTGCGCGAGGCGTTGGTCACATCGGTTGCAAACACCTCCCCGCGAGTCAGGTGAAAGAGGAGGAACGTGTCGACCGTGCCGAGGCACAGGCGCCCGCGATCGGCGGCCTCGCGCACAGGCTTCGATTCGCGCAGCAGCCATTCGAACTTGGTCGCGGAGAAATAGGGATCGAGCAGCAGTCCGGTTGCCGCCTGCACGGCCGCCTCATGGCCCTCTGCCTTCAGCGCAGCACAGCGATCGGCCGTGCGCCGGTCCTGCCAGACAATGGCCGGGGCCAGCGGCGCGCCGGTCTCCCGATCCCAGGCGATGGCGGTCTCGCGCTGGTTGGTGATGCCGATGGCAGCGATGTCGCCCACCTTCGCAAGCACCTCGGAGACGGCAGCCAGCGTCCGGTCACGGATCTCGGAGGCGTCATGCTCCACCCAGCCGGGAGCCGGAAAATGCTGGGTCAACGGATGCTGCGCAGACGCCACGATCCGCCCGTCGGGCGCAAAGGCGAGCGCGCGCGTGGAGGTCGTGCCGGCGTCGATCGAAAGCAGCATTGTTCTGCCGCAGGTTCGTGGGCTAGCCGGCAGCCCCAGTCAATCACCCGGGGGTTCCTGATGACCGCACTCGACCGCCTCATCGCGCTGCTCGACGTCGAGGAAATCGAAGTCGATCTCTACCGCGGCCGCAATACCGATCCCGGCTGGATCCGGGTCTATGGCGGGCAGGTGGTGGCCCAGTCCCTGGCGGCGGCGCAACGGACCATCCCCGAGGATCGCCCCGTCCATTCGCTCCATTCCTACTTCCTGCGGCCGGGCGAGCCGCTGGTGCCCATCCTCTACAAGGTGGAGCGAGAGCGCGATGGAACCAGCTTCTCCACGCGCCGCGTGCTTGCCATCCAGCATGGCCGGCCGATCTTCTCGATGACGGCAAGCTTCCAGGTCCGGGAAGAGGGGTTCAGCCAG
>JBDNCK010000150.1:0-5274 GCA_046719675.1 Sphingomonadaceae bacterium
CAGACCTTCCCGGGTCAGACCTTCTCTATGAGGGCCGTGCGGCGCTTGCCGTCGGAGGCTTCGGCCGCGATCCCCTCAAGGGCGCGCGCGACGATCTTCTCATGCACGTCGACCGCCGGGCGAGCCTGCGAGAAGTCGATCTCGGGCGCCATCGGGCCTTCGGTGCGGATGCCGCGCAGCGCCACTTCGGCCATCTTCCAGGGCTTTGAAAAGGCGATATCGGCGGCCGTCGGCTCATAGCCGCAATGCGCCATGCAGTTGGCGCACTTCTCGTACCGGCCGGTGCCATACTGGTCCCAGTCGGTCGTTTCCATGAGTTCCCTGTAGGTCTTCGCGAAGCCCTCGCCCAGAAGGTAGCAGGGCCGCTGCCAGCCGAAGACGTTGCGCGTCGGCATGCCCCAGGGCGTGCAGCGGAAGTCCTGGTTGCCCGCCAGGAAATCGAGGTAGAGCGGCGAGTGCGACAGCGACCATTTCGCCCCGCGCTCCTTCTGGATTCGGAACAGGTCGCGGAAGAAGTTCTTCGTCTTCTGCCGGTTGAGGAAGGACTCCTGGTCGGCGGCCCGCTCGTAGGCAAAGCCCGGCGACATCGAGATGTTCACCCCGAGCTTCGTGCAGAAGTCGAGGAAGTCGGCCAGCTCGTGGGCCGGATAGCCATCGAAGATGGTGGCGTTGGCATTCACCTGGAAGCCGGCGGCCTGGGCAGCCCGGATGGCATTGACCGCCTTCTCGAACACGCCTTCCTGGCACACGGCCTTGTCATGATGTTCCTTCAGGCCATCGAGGTGGACCGAGAAGAAGAGGTAGGGCGAGGGCGTGAACTTGTGCAGGCTCTTCTCGAGCAGCAGCGCGTTGGTGCACAGCGAGACGAACTTCTTCCGCTCGACAAGCCCGCGCACGATCTCGGCAATCTCGCGGTGGATGAGCGGCTCGCCTCCGGGGATGGCGACGATCGGCGCACCGCACTCGTCGGCGGCATCCCAGCATTCCTGCGCCGAAAGCCGGCGGTTCAGGATGGGGTCGGGATAGTCGATCTTGCCGCAGCCAGCACAGGCAAGGTTGCAGCGGAACAGCGGCTCCAGCATCAGGACAAGCGGATAGCGCTTGTTCCCCAGAAGTTTCTGCTTGGCGATATAGGCAGCAACGGCAGCCTGCTGCTTGACGGGAACGCTCAACTTCGTCTCCCTGGCGGACGGAAATTCTGACCGGAAAGGTCCGGCTTCATCGAATGGGTGGCGCATTGCGCGCGCGAGGTCAAGGGTTGGCAGGCAATTGAGGCAGGGGTGCGGCAGCCATGCTACAGACGGACGCAGTGGTGATCGGCGCAGGGCACAACGGGCTTGTGTGCGCCTTTCATCTCGCGCGCGCAGGGCTGCGCGTGCAGCTTCTGGAACGGCGGGCGGTGGTCGGTGGCGCTGCCGTCACGGAGGAATTCGCGCCCGGCTTCCGCAACTCGACGGCAAGCTACACCGTTTCCCTGCTGTCGGCGGACGTCATCCGCGCCATGGACCTGCCGCGCCACGGGCTGCGCATCGTGCCGCGGCCGGAAGCCAACTTCCTGCCGCTCGAAGACGGGCGCTATCTGCTGGCCGGAACGGCGACGGCCGCCGAGTTCGCGAAGTTCAGCGCGCGCGATGCGCAGGCCCTGCCGGACTATGAGGCAGGGCTTCAGCGCGTGGCGGATGTGGTGCGAACGCTTGCCGGCCGGATCCCGCCCTCTGGCCGGGGCGGACCGGCGGATCTGCTGGGGCTCGTCGAGGCAGCCGCAGCCGCGCGCGGCCTTTCGCTCGCGGATCGCCGGCAGATGCTGACCCTGTTCACGGGAAGCGCGGCGGAGTTTCTGTCGCACTGGTTCGAAAGCGAGCCCGTGCAGGCGCTGTTCGGATTCGATTCGATCGTCGGCACCTGGGCGAGCCCGTTCCATCCGGGCACCGCCTATGTGCTGCTCCACCATGTGCTTGGCGAAGTGCATGGCGTGCGGGGCGCCTGGGGCCATGCCATCGGCGGGATGGGGGCGATCACGCAGGCGATGCAGCGCGCCTGCCTGGACGAAGGCGTTGCCATCGCAACAGGGGCGGAGGTTTCGCGTGTCCTCGTCGTGGATGGCCGTGCGAGGGGCGTGGAACTTGCCGACGGGCGGCTGCTCGCCGCGCGGCTCGTCATCGCCAATGTCGGCCCGAAGCTGCTGTTCGGGCGCCTCGTCCCGGCCGATGCGCTGCCACCCGATTTCCGCGCCGCCATCGCCCGCTTCCGCACCGGCTCGGCGAGCTTCCGCATGAATGTCGCGCTGAGCGGACTGCCACGCTTTGCGGCCCGTCCCGAGCCGGGGCCGCATCTTGCCGCCGGCATCCTTCTCGCTCCCTCGCTCGCCTGGATGGACCGGGCCTTCCTCCAATCCAGGGCCGACGGCCTGGCGCGCGACCCCATTGTCGAGATGCTGATCCCGTCGCTCCTCGATCCCACGCTGGCACCGCCCGGCATGCATGTGGCAAGCCTGTTCGCCCAGCATTTCGCGCCGCATCTGCCGGATGGCCGAAGCTGGCAGGACGAACGCGACGCCGCAGCCGACGCCGTCCTCGATGTCGTCGAGCGCTTCGCCCCCGGGTTCCGCAGGCTCGTGATCGGGCAGGTCGCGCTCAGCCCGGAAGACCTCGAAGCACGCTTCGGTCTCGTCGATGGCGACATCTTCCATGGCGCCATGCGGCTCGACCAGCTGTGGGCGGCGCGCCCGGTGCTGGGCCATGGCGACTATCGCACCCCGATCGAGGGTCTGTGGCTGTGCGGGGCGGGCGCGCATCCCGGCGGCGGCGTGACGGGGCTTCCCGGGCGCAATGCCGCGCGCGCGATCCTGAAGGCGCGCCGGTTCCGCTTGCGCTGAAGGCGCGACTCCCGCATCTCTCGCGGCAGCCCGTGGGAGGGAATCATGGAGACGCCCGAAAGCCTCGACATCTCGACCGAAACGCTTGCGTGGATCATCCTGAAGGCGCGCGCCTTCGACGCCCAGGCCGGCGTTTCCGATCCCGACGAATCCTCGAACTCGGCCGATGACCGCTTCGTCTCCGTGCTGGAAGGACAGAGCGACGATCCGACGGAAGCCGAGCTCATGGAGCTCATCGATTCGCTGTCCGACGACGAGCGTGCCTCGCTCGTCGCACTCGCCTGGATCGGCCGCGGCGATTACGACGCCGAGGAATGGGACGAAGTGCGCGCCATGGCCCGCGAGCGAAGGCAGGGCTCGACGGCCCGCTATCTCATGGAGATGCCGCTGCTTGGCGACTATCTCGAGGAAGGAGCGGCAGCGCTTGGCATCAACCTCTCCGACGAGGAGGCCGAGGGCTATTATCACGGCTCCGACGAGGGCGAGGACCGGGACTGAGCCCCTTGCGCCTGATCCTTGCGCTGCTGCTGATGCTGGCAGCCCCGGCGCCTGCGACCGGGGTGGATGCTGCCGTGCCGGAGATCCGGCGGACCTTCGCCGACTGGATGCTCGACCAGCGCGTGCCGGGCCTGGTGTGGGGCATCGTCGCCGATGGCCGGCTCGTCCATGTCGAGGCAGCCGGCGTGCAGGATCTCGCGCGCCGGCGCCCGGTCACCGCCGACAGCGCCTTCCGCATCGCCTCCATGACCAAGGCGTTCACGGCGCACGCCATCCTGCAACTGGCCGCCGAGGGGCGCCTGTCGCTGGACGACAAGGCGGTTGTCCATGTGCCCGAACTCGCGGGCTGGGCCGATGCCGTGCGGGTGCGCGATCTTCTCCATCACACGGCCGGCTTCGTGACCGACGATCCCTGGGGGGACCGGCAGCAGGCCATGCCAGAGGCCGAGTTCACGGCCCTGCTGAAGGCAGGTGTTCCCATGAACCGGCCGGTTGCCGCGGTGCACGAATATTCAAACCTCGGCTATGCGATCCTCGGGCGGATCATCACCCGCGTGGCTGGCGAACCCTACCAGCAACATATCGCCCGCACGCTGTTCGCGCCGCTCGGGATGACGGCCACCACCTTCGAAGTCCGCGACGTGGCCGATTCACGCCTCGCCAGGGGATACCGCTTCGAGGGCGGCCGCCATGTGCCCGAGCCGGTGATGGGCGATGGCGCCTTTGGCGCGATGGGCGGGCTTGTCACCACCGCGAACGACTATGCGAAATGGCTGGCCTATCTGCTCGACGGTCTTGCCCGTGCGGAGCGGACCGTCCCGCGCGCCATGGCCGAAGGCAGCGGCTTCCTGGTGCGCCGGCCGCGGCCCGGAAGGGATGCTCCGGCCTGCGAGCATGCGCTCATCTATGCCGGCGGCCTGCGCGCCGGCGACGACTGCCTGCACGGCCCCTTCCTCTTCCACTCCGGCGGCTATCCCGGCTTTGGCTCGCACATGGTGCTGTTCCCGGAAGCGGGGATCGCGCTCTTCGCCTTTGCCAATCGCACCTATGCAGCGCCCGTCGCGCCGGTGTGGGAGGCTGCAGGCGCGCTGCGGCGCGCCGGGCTGATGGCGCCGCAGGCGCTTGCCGTGAGCGCCCCGCTTGCCGAAGGCTATCGCGCGGCAATCGCGGCCTGGAACGCCGGCCGGATCGATGCCGACCCGAAGGCTCTTGCCGGCAACATGCTGCTCGACCGCTCGGCCGACCTCTGGCGCCAGGACTTCGCGCAGCTGAAGCAGCAGCTGGGCGCCTGCGACACATCTGCCCCCATCCGCGCAACCGGCGCCCTTTCCGGCAGCTTCCAGTGGCGCTGCACCTTCGGGCGGCTCAACGGGCAGATCCTGCTGGCGCCCACCCCCCGGCCGCAGCTTCAGGCGCTGCGCCTGTCCCTGGCTGGCTAAGCCGCAACAGGAACCGGATGAACGCGTTCTTGGGCACGGCATATCGGCGCTTGCTCTAGGAAGCCGGGGCCGGGCGTGGCAGAGGCGCGCGAAAGTTGAAGGCAGGAACGCATGGCCGGACAGGACCGCTTGACCCATCTCGACCGCCTCGAAGCCGAGGCGATCCACATCATGCGCGAAGTGGTGGCCGAGACCGAAAACCCGGTCTTCCTCTACTCCATCGGCAAGGACAGCTCGGTGATGCTGCACCTCGCCATGAAGGCCTTCCATCCCTCGAGACCGCCCTTCCCCTTCCTGCACATCGCCAGCGGCTGGGACTTTGCCGCGATGCTCGAACATCGCGACCGGATGGCAAGCGAGCTCGGCATCGACCTCATCGTCCACCACAATGCGGAAGCGGCCGCCCGCGGCATCAATCCCTTCGACACGCCCACCCCCGTCTACACCCGCCTGATGCTGACG
>JBDNCK010000151.1:0-5237 GCA_046719675.1 Sphingomonadaceae bacterium
ACCGGCGCCGTGGAAGCCGTCACCACGCGGATTCTCGGGCGCGCAAGAACCCATCCGCGACGCTCCATCGCCGAGCTCTTCGGCGGAACGGCGGCAGCCAGCGCCTTCCTCAACAACACGCCGATCGTGATCCTTGGCGTGCCCATCCTGCGGCGGCTGGCGGCTGCCCTGGAGATCCCGGTGACCCGGCTGCTCATCCCCCTGTCTTACATCTCGATCCTGGGCGGGACCGTCACGCTGATCGGAACCTCCACCAATCTTCTCGTCGATGGGGTGGCGCGCGATCTCGGCCAGGCGCCCTTCGGAATCTTCGAGATCACGCTGGTGGGCCTGGTGACCCTGGCTGCGGGTGCCGTCGTGCTCATGGTGCTCGGCCCGCTGCTGTTGCCGGCGCGCGCCGGATCGCTCTTGGACGAGGCCTCGGGCCAGGTGGTGCTGTCCGAGCTGGAGATCGAGGAAGGCTGTGAATGGATTGGCCGCCGTGCTGGCGGCATCCCCGACCTGAACCGCGCCGGCATGCGCCTCGTCGGCCTCAAGCGCTCGGGGCGGATGATCCGCGCGGAGCTCGAGGACGAGATCATCCGCCCTGGCGACCGGCTCGTCGTCCGCGGCGCGCCGCAGGAGCTTGCCGGGCTGCTGCGGCAACGCGGCGTGACGGTGGGCCTGAAGGGTGTGGGAGATGCAGCGCTCGGCATCATCCTGCGGGGACAGACCGACGCCAACCTTGTGGAAGTGACGGTGGGGCCTGCGCACCCTTCGATCGGCCAGCCGCTCCACCAGATTCCCTTTCTCAACCGCCTGAACGTGCGGCTGGTTGGCGTGGAGCGCGACAATCATGAGCCGGGTCCGGATCTGCCCTCGGTGCGGATCCGCCCGGGCGACCGGCTGCTGGTGCTAGCCGGGCCGGATGCCCAGCGCGAAATGCGGGCCAATCCCAACCTGCTCGGCCTTGTCGCCGCGCGGCCGCAGCCGTTCCGCCGCACCAAGGCGCCGATTGCGATTGCAGCCTTTGCAGGCGCCGTGTTCCTTGCAGCCACGGGCACGACCGAAATCGTGACCGCCGCGCTCGTGGCGGTGGGCATCGTGCTCGCCACCAACTGCCTCGGTCCGGAAGAGGCCTGGTCCTCGATCGACGGCAATGTGCTCGTCCTCATCTTCGCGATGCTCGCGATCGGCTCCGGGCTGAGCCAGGCGGGAAGCGTGAAGCTGATCGTCGATCTCCTGTTTCCGCTGCTTCAGTCGCTGTCTCCCCTGTTCCTGCTCCTTGGTATCTATTTTCTGGCGTCGCTGCTCACCGAACTCGTGACCAACAATGCCGTTGCTGTCCTGCTTCCCCCGCTGGTGATTGGCCTTGCCGACGCGCTGAACGTGGACGCCCGGCCCCTGCTGGTTGCCGTGATGTTCGGAGCGTCTGCAAGCTTTGCCACGCCGATCGGTTACCAGACGAACACCATCGTCTATGCAGCAGCAGACTATCGGTTCCGCGATTTCCTTCGCATCGGCATTCCGATGAATATCCTTGTCGGTATCGCAACCTGCTTCGCAATCTCTGCCTTCATGTAGAGCCAGACGGCATCCACCCGAGCCCGCAAGGAGCCCGCAAGGGAAAAGGGGCGCCCGAAGGCGCCCCTCGCGAAGTCAGTCAGGAAGCGGTCTTCAGCCCTCGGGCGAAGCCGCGACTGCTGCCGTGGAGTCCGGGCTCGGTGTGGCAGCTACCACGGTCGGGCCGCCAAGCACCTTCAGCTCGGGAAAGGCATCGGCCATGTTGATGCCGCCCAGCGGCTTGTTGGCTCCCTGGTGGCAGGTCGCGCAGTTCACCTTGAACGGATCACCCTGCGGTCCCAGCCGGTTGGCGGGAAACACCGACGTCAGCGGCGTGATGTAATTCTCGTTGGCGTCGCGCACCATGCGGATGCCCGCCCACGAGCCGACGCGCGTGGCCTGGGAATTGGTCCAGGAACCGAAGTTGTTGGTGTTGTGGCAGAAGGTGCAGTTCACCCCGAGCGAGTCGGAGAAATGCATCATGAAGCCATAGGTCATCTCGGTGTTCTGCAGCGTTGCCCCGGACCCGTCGCGCGACGGATAGGCGCTGTTTCCCACCACCCGGATGGCCCGCTCCGTCGGATCCGCCTGCTTGATGTAGGCCGTGAAGGGATCGTGCGGAAGCGAGGAATAGACAGAGCCGGGCTGGTCAGGATTGTTCTGGCCGAAGCGGTTCCCGCGGATGACCTGCATGCCCATCTGCGCCTGCGATTCCGGGTCGATCGTCCAGTAATAGTCCGGCACCGGCTTGCCGCGGTGGCAGGTGTAGCAGGTGACACCGGTGGGCTGGACATGGTTTGCCCAGTTCACGTTGATGGCCCGGGTCATCTGCAGCATCTTGCGGGTGACGACCTTGGTATAGACTTCGTCGGAGGCAAGATTTTCCGGATTGTGGCAGTAATTGCACCCACCGTTGGGATCGGAGCCTTCCGGCGAGACCCATTCCGTGATCGCCACCATCAGCCGGTTGAACTCGTCGGTGGTCAGATCGTTCAGGACCTGGATGTTCTGGTAGAAGTCGCCGGCACGCTCGGCGTCGGGGCTGCGGTCGGGCTCCCAGTCCCGATAGGCCTCGTCCGGGATGGTGTAGGGGCCGGGCAGACCGGACTTGGCGTTGATCTGCACCATCCCCGTGCCGCGATGGCCCTGCTGCTCGATCTTCTTCGGGCCCACCTCGCAGGCCGCCAGAAGGAGGGGAAGGCCGGCGAGAAGTCCGGCCTTCAGTAGCGCATGTGTCATTGTGCGGTCCCCTGCAGGAGGAGCGGATCGACCGTGCCGGTCGGCGGGTAGGCAGGTGCAAAGCCGTGATCGACGGCCCACAGCCACCAGTTGTCGACGACGGTGCCCGTCAGCAGGATGCCGATGCCACCCGTCAGCGTCGTGAGAACGGCGAACCACCAGGCCCAGCGATGGATCGATTCCATGCTGGCATTGAAGCCCATCGTCCACCGCCAGAACAATGCGGCACGTTCGCTCGCCGTGCCCCGGTCCATGATCTGCTCGATCTCGCGGTCGCCGCCGTAGCGGGTGACGGCGAGGATTGTCGCCCCGTGCATCGCGAACAGGAGCGTCGACCCGTAGAGGAAGACGATCGAGAGCGCGTGGAACGGGTTGTAGAAGAAATTGCCGTAGCGGATGGAAAGCGCCGCAGTCCAGTCGAGGTGGGGGAAGATGCCGAACGGCACCGCTTCCGACCAGCTTCCCATGAGGATGGGCCGGAAGAAGCCCAGCGACAGATAGAGGAAGATGGCGGATGCAAAGGCCCAGGCGACATGCGTTCCCATCCCGAGCCGTCTTGCCCGGACATAGGTGCGCAGCCACCACAGAAGAATGGAAGCGGTCAGGAAGAAGCCGGCGATCAGCCACCAGCCGCCCTCGGCGAGCGGCGGGATGGATAGCCCGTATTCGGGCGCCGGCGGCTCAAGCGACAGCCAGAAGAGCTGGCGGACGAACTG
Organism: Sphingomonadaceae bacterium; assembly: GCA_046719675.1. Taxonomy (GTDB): domain Bacteria; phylum Pseudomonadota; class Alphaproteobacteria; order Sphingomonadales; family Sphingomonadaceae; genus Thermaurantiacus. The sequence goes on from JBDNCK010000151.1 coordinate 3,498, forward strand.
AACCGGATCCCAGTTGACGGACGCCCACATGTTGAGCCCGATGATCTCGAAGGCGATGAAGCCGCACACGATCGAGGCAAGCCCGAGGCGCCCGAGATAGAACGGCCCGATCTGCGCATTGCCCAGCTTGCCGAGCAGGGTGTTGTGCGCGGATCCATCGCCGATCCGTTCGTCGTCGCCCGGGGGGAGGGGCACGACATGCCCCGGCCCGGTCACCTGGATCTGGGTGAAGATATTCTGGTAACCCATCGGAACGTCTCCTCAGCTCCAGATCGGAAGGTCGAGCCACCAGGACCACCATTCGGGCCAGCCGCGGGTCCAGAAGGGGCCACTGATGATGATGCACACCGCGCTCCAGAAGCCGGCATTGAGCGCGAGGATGAGGCCGAGGCGATGGATGCCCAGTGTCCCCACCGAATAGCCGATGAGGTCCTGGAAGAACATGTCCTCATGCTCAGAACCCTTGACCGTCTCGCCCTTGGCGGGATTGGCGGCCGACAGGATGAGCGACCCGTGCAGCGAGAGCGCCAGCGTCGTCGTGAAGAAGAAGCTGACGGCGATCATGTGTGCCGGATTGTAGTGGAAGTGCAGATACTGGTAGCCGACGTTCGACACCCAGTCGAGGTGACTGAAGATGCCATAGGGAAAGCCGTGGCCCCAGGCTCCCAGCAGCAGCGGCCGGAAGACGACAAGTGTCACATAGGCGAAGATGGCGACCCCGAAGGCAAAGGGGACATGATAGCCCATGCCGAGCTTGCGGCAGATTTCCACCTCGCGCAGCGCCCAGGATACGAAGGCTCCGATCGCGCAGATGGTGATGATCTGCCAGAGACCGCCCTCCTTGAGCGGCGCAAGGCCGAGCCCGTAGGACAGGTCAGGCGGCTCGATCGAGATGAGCCACGGGTTCCAGGTGGGCCCGATGGCCGCGCCATAGAAGATGAGCGCAGTGCCGAGCACCGAGAAGAACAGGGTCGTGACTCCGAAGAAGCCGACATAGAAGGGTCCGACCCAGAAGTCGAACAGGTCTCCGCCGAGCAGCGTCCCGCCGCGGACCCTGTATTTGCGTTCGAAACTGAGGAGCGCCATGGTCATGTCCCTCCGAGCTGGCCGGTCGCGGGATGCGACCGGCCAGTCGTTCTTGTGGTACGGGGGTGTGCGGTGATGCCCGTCAGATGAGGGGCGTCCGCGCGCCCGTTACCCCAGTCGCGTGTCCGCGGCGGGAAGCGACATCGTCGCTGCCGCCGTCGTCGTCCGCGGTCCCTCCAGCCAGTTGAACCGGTCGGTGCTCAACAGGATGAAGTGGATGAGGATCGCCAGAACGAACAGGAAGGTGAAGAGCGCCACCAGCGTCCGTTGCGGCGGAAAGATCTGCCAGATTTTCCACATGGTTTCTGCTCCTTACGACCGTGGGGCCGCTGCCGGCGTGGCAGCCACCTGGGTTTCGGACTGGACGGCAGCATAGCCCTGCGGCCCGGGGAGCCACGGACGCCACTGCCACACCAGGAAGTGCGCCACGATCGCAACCAGCGTGAACACGATGAAGCTGGTCATGAAGATGCCGTGGAATTCCTTGGCTTCCTGGTCGGTGAGGTAACTTGAGGTCCGGGCCCTGTCGGGCCCATCCATGCTAGCCATACCTGTTCTCCTTCAACACGCGATGAGGGGCACGCCGCCCCCGTTGATCGGTCGGGCTTGCACGACCGATTCCGTCGCCTTGCACCGGGCAAGGCATGTTCCATG
>JBDNCK010000152.1:0-5235 GCA_046719675.1 Sphingomonadaceae bacterium
GGCGCTCGGCGCCTATCTGGGGATGGCCGTGGCAGCGCTGGCCGCGCGCATCTGGCGGCATCCGCTTGCCGATCTGGCCGTGCGCGCAATCGCACCGGTTGGGGCCGTCTTCGCCCTTGTGTGCCTCGTGACCGGCTCGCTCTGGGGCCGGCCGACTTGGGGCACCTACTGGGTGTGGGATGGCCGGCTGACCTCGATGCTCCTGCTCTTCCTTCTCTATCTGGGCGTCATCGCGCTCATCCATGCCTATGATGACCGGATGCGCGGCGCACGCGCTGCCGGCATCCTCGCGCTTGTCGGCACCATCAATCTTCCGGTGATCAAATACAGTGTCGAATGGTGGAACACGCTGCACCAGCCGGCCAGCATCCGAGTGACGGGATCTTCCATCCATCCCGACATGCTGCAGCCGCTGCTGCTTTCGGCAACCGGCTTCGCGCTGCTGTTCACGGCCATCGTCTTCATGCGGATGCGGGCGCTCATCGGCGAACAGAAGAAGGCCGTGCGCGCGGCCCGGCGGGCGGCGCTGGCCGGCTGAGACATCATGGACCACACCCCGTTCATCCTTGGTGCATATGCGGTGGCCTTCCTCGCCCTTGGTGCGCTGACGCTGCTGTCCTGGGCGCGGATGCGCCGGGCCGAGCGCGAGGAGGACTGACGTGGCAAGCCGGGCGAGCCCCAAGAGCCAGCGGCTGATGCTGGGCGGACTGGCGGCGGTTGCGCTGCTGGCCGCCGGCCTCATCGCAGCCACCGCCCTCAAGGATACCGGAACCTTCTTCTATTCCCCTTCCGATCTGGCCGCCAATCCGCCTGCGCCGGGCGCGCGGATCCGGATCGGCGGGCTTGTCAAGGAAGAGTCGGTCGCGCGGCTGGACGAGGGGCTGACGCTGGCCTTCGTCGTCACGGACGGCGCCCGCGAGACGGCCGTGCGCTACACCGGGATCGTCCCCGACCTGTTCCGGGAAGGCCAGGGCGTGGTGGCAACCGGCCGCCTTCAGCCCGACGGGCGCTTCGTCGCAGACCAGCTGCTCGCCAAGCACGACGAGACCTACATGCCGCCGGAAGTGGCGAAGAGCCTTCACAAGACGGGAAGCCTGGCGGACTAGCATGAGCATTGCCGAACTCGGGCATCTTGCCCTGTGGCTGGCGGCAGGGGCGGCGCTTCTGCAGGCCGCCGCGCCCTTCCAGCGCCAGCTGGTTCCGCTCGCGGTGCCCGCGGCCGTCGCGCAAGGGGCGCTCGCTTTCCTAGCCTACGCCGCGATGACCTACGCTTTCCTGGTGTCCGACTTCTCGGTGGAACTGGTTGCCACCAACAGCCACACGGCAAAGCCGCTCCTTTACAAGATCACCGGCGTCTGGGCGAACCACGAGGGGTCGATGCTGCTGTGGGTGCTGATCCTGGCACTCGCCGGTGCCGCGGTTGCGCTGGTGCCGGTGCCCCTGGGGCAGATGTTCAAGTCGCGAACGCTCGGCAGCCTGGGCGTGGTGGCGCTCGGCTTCTTCGCCTTCCTGCTGTTCGCGTCCAACCCGTTCGAGCGGCTGGACCCGGCGCCGCCCGAGGGCCTCGGGCTCAATCCGCTGCTCCAGGATCCCGGCCTCGCCTTCCATCCGCCCACGCTCTATGTCGGCTATGTCGGGCTTGTGGTGGCCTTCGCCTTTGCCGTTGCTGCCCTTCTCGACGGCAAGGTCGGCCCCATCTGGGCGCGCGCGACTCGGCCATGGGTCACGCTCGCCTGGGCGTTCCTCACCATGGGCATCGCGCTCGGCTCCTGGTGGGCCTATTATGAGCTGGGCTGGGGCGGCTGGTGGTTCTGGGATCCGGTCGAGAATGCCGCCCTGATGCCCTGGCTGGCGGCAACCGCGCTCATCCATTCGATCCGCGTGCTGGAAACCCGCGACGCCCTGCGGAACTGGACGCTGATGCTGGCGATTGCCGGCTTCACCTTCTCGATGCTCGGCACCTTCATCGTCCGCTCGGGGCTGCTCACCTCCGTCCATGCCTTTGCCGTCGATCCGGCGCGCGGGCTGTTCCTGCTGGTGCTGCTCGTCGGGCTGACAGGCTGGGCGCTTGCAGTTTGGGCGCTCAGGGCGCCGAAGGTGGCGGAAGGCGCGCGCTTTGCCCCCGCCAGCCGCGAGGGGTTCCTCGTTCTCAACAATCTCATCCTGATGGCGCTGCTGGCCATCGTCTTCATCGGCACCCTCTATCCGATGGCGCTCGAAGCCTGGAATGGCCGGCAGATCTCGGTGGGGCCGCCCTATTTCAACGCCACCACCGTGCCGCTCATCCTGCTGCTTGCGCTGCTCATGGGGATCGGTCCGTTCCTTGCCTGGAAGCGCAACTTCGCGCGCAACCTGCCCCTTCGGCTTGCGCCTGCCGCCGTGGCAGCCCTTGTCGCTGCCGTCCTGCTTTTCCTCATCGCAGGCGTGCGCGGCCTGCTCGCCCTTCTCGGCTTTGCCGCGGCCACCTGGCTTGCGATTGCCAGCCTCCAGCTCGTCGTGCGGCGCTCGCTCACCCTCTCGCAGGCAGGCACTGCGCTGGCGCATCTTGGCGTGGCGCTGACGATCCTCGGGGCAACGGCAAGCGGCGCGCTCCAGAAGGAGGCGCTCGTCTCGATTGCCGTGGGCGACAGTTTCGAAGTCGGCGGCTTCTCGGCAACGCTTATGGATGTGCGCCCCAAGGCCGGGCCCAACTGGACTGCGCTGGAAGCCGAAATCGCCGTTGCGCGCGACGGCCGCCCCGTCACCACGCTCCTGCCCCAGTCCCGCACCTACACCTCGCCGCCAATGGAGACGACCGAGGCCGGAATCCGCTTCTGGCGCACCGGTGACCTCTATGCCGTGCTCGGCAAGCCCGACGGGTTCGGGCGCTGGCAGGTGCACATGTGGGTGAAGCCCATGATCCACTTCATCTGGTGGGGCGCGATCCTGATGGCCGTGGGGGCCGTGGTCGCGCTTGGCGGGGCGGCCCGGCTGCGCATCGCCGCCCGCCGGCGGGCCGCACGCGCGGAGCCGCTGCCGCAGCCGCTTCCTGCCGAATAGCGCCATGCCCGACAGGCTCCCGCTTTCGCGCCTGCTGCCGCTGCTGCTGTTCGTGGCGCTCGGCCTGTTCCTGGCGCTCAACCTCGGCCGGCCGCAGCAGGCGACGATCCCCTCGGCCATGATCGGGAAGCCCGCGCCGGCCCTTGCCCTTGCCCCCTATGACGGGCGCGGCGGCCTTGCGACTGCCGATTTCGCGCGCGAGGGGCCCGTGCTCGTCAACTTCTTTGCCAGCTGGTGCCTGCCCTGCCGCGTGGAGGCGCCGCAGCTGCAGGCGCTGAAGGAGGCCGGCGTTCCGCTCTTCGGAATTGCCCACCGCGATGCGCCCGACGACATCCGCGCCTTCCTCGCCCGCCATGGCGATCCCTTCGCGCGAATCGGGATGGACACGGACGGGCAGGCCGCTATCGCCTTCGGGTCGGCCGGCCTGCCGGAGACCTTCCTCATCGACCGGCAGGGCATCATCCGCTTCCAGCACCAGGGTGAGATCCGCGCCGAGCATGTGCCCGAGCTGCTGCGGGAAGTCGCGAAATGGCGGTAAGGGCGCTTCTCGTCGCGCTGCTGCTGGCAGGCCCGGCGCTTGCCGATGTCGATCCACGCCTTGGAACAACGCCGCTTCCCGACGCGGCGGCCGAGGCGCGCGCGCAGCGGCTGATGCACGAGCTGCGCTGCCTTACCTGCCAGAACCAGTCGATCGCCGACAGCAACGCCGAACAGGCGGAAGCCATGCGGGCCCTGGTGCGCTCGCGCATTGCCGCAGGTGTCGAACCCGAGGAGGTGCGCGCGGACCTCATCGCCCGCTATGGGGACTGGGTGAGCTTCCGTCCGCCGCCCCGCCCCGACACCTGGGCGCTCTGGGCGGCGCCTCTCCTTGCCCTCCTGGTCGGGGGCTTCTTCGCCCGGAGGCTGTTCCGGTGAAGTGGGTGCCTGTCGTGGCGGTCGCTGCTGCGCTTCTCGCAGGTGCGACCGGCTATGCCCTGACCGGTCGGCCGACGCTTGGCGGAAGCCCGGCTCCCGCCCCCGACACGCCCGAGCGCGTGGTCGAGCAGAAGCAGTCCGCAACCGATGCCCTGCTTGCCGATCCCACCGATGTGCCTGCCTGGATTGACCTTTCGAACGCGCTGCTGACCGCCGGGCAGACGCAGCGCGCGGTGGAATCGATGGAAGTGGCAACGGCCGCCATGCCGGGGGAAGTGAGCCTGCTGGTGCAGCAGGGGGTGGCGCTGGTTGCGCATGCGGAAGGCGAAGTGGTGCCGGCCGCGCGCCTGGCGTTCGACCGGGCAAGCCGGATCGATCCCTCGCATCCGGCGCCACGCTATTTCCTCGGCCTTGCCTGGCTGCAGGCCGGCCGGCCGAAGGATGCGCTCGAGGTATGGGGCGAGCTCAAGGCGATGACTCCGCCCGACGCGCCCTGGGCCGAAGAGCTTGACCGCATGATCGGTGCGGCCGAGACCATGGTGATCCTGGGCGTGGGCGGCGGCGGGATGCCGCTCGGCATGGCGCCGCCGCGCCCGCAGGGAGGAGACGACGCGTCATGATCCGGGTGCATCATCTGAACGACAGCCGTTCGCAGCGCATCCTCTGGCTGCTCGAGGAGCTCGGCCTTCCGTACGAGATCGTCCATCACCAGCGCGACCCGCAAACACGGCTGTCCCCGCCGTCGCTGCAGGCCGTCCATCCGCTGGGCAAGTCCCCGGTGGTGGAGATGGACGGGGAGATGCTGATCGAATCCGGCGCGATCATCGAGACCATCATCCGCCGCTGGGGTGGCGGCCGGCTGCAGCCCGACCCTGCCTCTGCCGATTTCGACCGCTACCTCATGTGGCTGCACTATGCCGAAGGCTCGGCGATGCTGCCGGTGATGCTCCGCCTCTATGTCTCGCGCCTTGGCGAGGCGGGTGCGCCGCTGGCCCCGCGCATCGCAGGCGAGACGGCCAATCATTTCGGCTTCATCGAACAGGCGCTTGGCGACCGCGACTGGCTGGTGGGAGAGACGCTCACGGGGGCCGACATCCAGATGAGCTTCCTTGGCGAGATCGCCAGGGCGCAGGGGATGGGTGCCGATTATCCCGCCATTGCCGCCTGGGTCGCGCGCTTCCAGGCGCGCCCGGCCTACCAGCGGGCACTGGCACGTGGCGGGCCCTACAGCTTCGCCTGAGCAGGGTCATTGCCCGCCGCGGCCACCCATGCTAGCCGCAC
>JBDNCK010000153.1:0-5188 GCA_046719675.1 Sphingomonadaceae bacterium
GACCCGCGCATGGCCAACGAGGGCTAGGCCGCCAGCAGGGCCTCCTCGGGGATGGCATAGAGCATGTCGGCGCCGCGGGTGACGGGCCCGAGCAGGGCAGCGGCCGCCGGCAGCAGCTGCTCGGCGTAAAAGCGCGCGGTCGCCAGCTTGGCCCTGAGGAAGGCCGGGTCGCCCTCGCCTGCCTCCAGCCGCCTTGCGGCTTCCGCGGCCTGCCGCGCCAGCAGCGTGCCGCCCAGGGTCAGCCCGAACATCCGGAGATAGGGGGTGGCGCCGGCGGCCGTGTCGGCCAGCTTCTCGCCTTCGTTGCCGATCATCCAGACGGAAGCTGTCTGCAGCGCTTCCAGCGCATCCTCGCAATAGGGCTTGAGGGCACCGAGATCGCCTGACGCCGGCAGCTCCTTGAGAAACGCCCGTTCGCGCTGGAACAGCGCGCGCCAGTGGCGGCCGCCGTCCATCGTCAGCTTGCGGCCGACAAGGTCGAGCGCCTGGATGCCGTTCGTTCCTTCGTAGATGGGCGCAATCCGCGCATCCCGGTAGAATTGCGCAGCCCCCGTTTCCTCGACGAACCCCATGCCGCCGAACACCTGCAGGGCAAGGCTGGCGGCTTCCACCCCGATGTCGGTTGCAAAGGCCTTGGTAACGGGCGTCAGAAGGTCGGCAAGGCCCTGGGCTTCCGCCCGCCGGCCTGCATCCTCCTCGCCGTGCGCGCGATCGACGGCCGACGCATTGAGCGCAGCAATCGCCCGCGCGGCCTCGGCCAGGGCCTTCACCGTCATCAGCGTGCGGCGGACATCGGCATGTTCGACAATCCGCACCGGCGCACGCGATGGGTCTCCGAAGCGGGCGGACTGCACCCGTTCCTTCGCGAAGCCCAGCGCATGCTGGAAGGCACGCTCGGCAATCGCGATTCCCTGCAGGCCGACATTGATCCGCGCATGGTTCATCATCGTGAACATGGCGCGCATGCCGCCATTCTCGGTCCCCACCATGTAGCCGACACAGGAATCCCCGTCTCCGAAGGCCATGGTGCAGGTGGGGCTCGCATGGATGCCGAGCTTGTGCTCGAGGCTGACGGCGCGCACATCGTTGCGCGCCCCGAGCGTGCCGTCCGGATTCACAAGGAACTTGGGCACGAGAAAGAGCGAGATGCCCTTCGTGCCTGCCGGTGCGCCGGGCGTGCGGGCCAGCACGAGATGGACGATGTTCTCGGCAAGCTCATGCTCGCCCCAGGTGATGTAGATCTTCTGGCCCTTGATCCGCCACGTGCCGTCTTCGGCCGGGGTCGCCTGGGTGCGCAGCGCGCCGACATCGGAGCCGGCCTGCGGCTCGGTCAGGTTCATCGTCCCCGTCCAGCGGCCTTCGACGAGCGGGCGCAGATACAGCTGCTTCTGCTCGTCGCTGGCATGGGCCTGCAGGGCCTCGATCGCGCCAAGGGTCAGCATCGGGCACAGCGAGAAGGCCATGTTGGCTGCCGTCACCTGCTCCTGCACCATGCAGGCAAGCGCGAAGGGAAGCCCCTGCCCGCCCCAGTCGGGCGATGCGTTGAGGCCGATCCAGCCGCCTTCCCGGAACGCGTCGAACGCCGCCTGGAAACCGTCGGGAAGGGAAACGACGCCATCGGCGATGCGCGCGCCCTCGCGGTCGCCCACCGCATTGAGCGGCGCAAAGACATTGGCCGCAAGCTTGCCGGCCTCCTCCAGGACTGCGTCCACAAGGTCCGGCGTGGCAGCAGCATAGGCGGGAAGCGCAGCGAGGCCCGAAACATCGGCGATGGTCTCGAGCACGAAACGCTGTTCGGCGATCGGCGGCTGGAACATTGGCCTTGTCTCCATGAGGAAGCTAACGGGCTCGGCATGGCCGATGCCAGCCACCCCAGTTCCTTGCAAGCCGATGCTGCCGGGATCGCGCGCGCCGCCGCGCTGCTTGCCGCCGGCCAGATCGTCGCAGTGCCGACCGAGACGGTCTATGGGCTGGCCGCTGACGCCGCCAACCCGCAGGCCGTGGCAGCCATCTTCGCAGCCAAGGGCAGGCCTTCGGCCAATCCGCTCATCGTCCATGTGGCCGACCTTGCAATGGCCCGGCGCCATGCCAGCTTCCCGCCGCTTGCCCGAAGGCTTGCCGCGCACTTCTGGCCCGGCCCGCTGACCCTGGTGCTGCCGCGAAAGGCACACGCCCCGCTGGCCGAGGGCGTGACCGCAGGACTTGCAACGGTTGCCCTGCGCGTGCCGGCGCACCCGGCGATGCAGGGCGTGATCCGGGCGCTGGGGCGAGGGGTTGCAGCGCCTTCCGCCAATGTCTCGGGGCGGCTGTCGCCGACGAGGGCTTCGCATGTGCGGGATCTGCCGGTGGCGCTCATCCTCGACGCGGGGCCGTGCGAGGCGGGCCTTGAAAGCACCATCCTGAAGGTTGCGGGGGAGCAGGCGATCCTGCTGCGGCCAGGTGCGCTTGCGCGCGAGACCATCGAGGCCGCGCTCGGCGAACCCCTGAGGATGGCCGCAGCAGACACAGCCGCCGAGGCGCCCGGCATGGCCTTCCGCCACTATGCGCCGCGCCTTCCCGTGCACCTGGGCGTGACCGCCCCGGCGCCGGACATGTTCCTGATCGGATTCGGCGCCGTTGCCGGCGATCTCAACCTCTCGCCTGCCGGAAATCTCGAGGAGGCTGGACGCAATCTCTTCGCGGCGCTCCACGCCGCGGAGGCAAGCGGGGCAACCCGGATCGGCGTTGCGCCCATTCCCGAGACCGGCCTGGGCGTTGCCATTGCCGATCGCCTGCGCCGGGCGGCCGAGGCATGAGCCTGCTGGCCCTTGCCGGCGCGCGCTGCTAGGCGCCGCCGGCCATGCTGCGCCGCCTCTATCTCTGGACGCTTGACAAGTGCGGCCACCCCCATGCGGAGCGCTGGCTCTTTGGAATCAGCTTCGCGGAAGCGAGCTTCTTCCCGATCCCGCCTGACGTGCTGCTGGCGCCCATGTGCCTTGCCCGGCCGGACAGGGCGCTGCGCTACGCCCTTGTCTGCACCATCGCCTCGGTGCTCGGCGCGCTGCTCGGCTATGCGATCGGGATGTTCCTGTTCGAGACGATCGGCCGGGCCATCCTCGATTTCTACGGCGCAGGCGCGAAGTTCGAGGCCTTTGCCGGAGACTTCAACCGCCATGGCGCCCTCATCGTGTTCCTTGCCGGTTTCACGCCGCTGCCCTTCAAGGTGATCACCATCGCGGCCGGTGCCACCACAATGCCGCTGTGGCTGCTGCTTGCGGCGGGCTTCGTCTCGCGCGCGGCGCGCTTCTTCCTGGTGGCCATCCTGCTCTGGAAGTTCGGGGAGCCCATGCGGGGTTTCATCGACCGCAACTTCGGCTGGCTCACGACGGCCTTCGGCGTGCTCCTGGTGGGCGGGTTCGTGGTGATCGGCATGCTGGGCGCGGCCTGACGGCGCGCGCTACCGCCTGCCCCCGAACAGCTGCCGGCCGGCAAGGTCGAGCATGATCTCCTCGCTGCCGCCGCCGATCGCATTCACCCGCACCTCGCGATAGATGCGCTCCACCTTCTGCCCGCGGATGTAGCTGGCCCCGCCCAGCACCTGTGCGGCCTCCCGCGCCACGGCTTCCAGCGTGCGCGTCGCCTGCACCTTCAGCATCGCATAGCTGGCAGGCTCCCCCGTTCCCTTGCGGTGCTGGTCGGCAAGCAGGTCCACCCAGGCCTGGGTTGCCTCGATCTGGCGGACGAGATCGGCGAGCTTGATGCGGATCGACTGGTGCTGGATGAGCGGCTTTCCGAACGTCTCGCGGGTCTGCGCCCATTCGACCGCCTCGGCGAGCGCCACGCGCGCCATTGCCATGCAGCCATGCGCCATGCCCAGCCGCTCGGAATTGAAGTTGCGCATGATGCCAAGGAAGCCGCCATTTTCGGGGCCGATCAGGTTTTCGGGCGGCACTTCCACATCGTCGAACTGGATGGCAGCCGTGTCGGAACAGTGCCAGCCCATCTTCTCGAGCCGCGTGCGCGAAACGCCGGGCCGGTCGGCCTCGATCAGCATCAGCGAGATGCCACCCATGCCCGGCCCGCCGGTGCGCACGGCGGTTGTGAACCAGTCCGCGCGCATGCCCGACGTGATGAACATCTTGGCGCCATTCACCACCCAGTGATTGCCCTTCCGCTCGGCGCGGGTCTTCAGCTGCGCGACATCGGAGCCGCCGGAAGGCTCGGTGATGGCAAGTGCAATGATCTTCTCGCCGGCAAGCACGGGCGGGGCCACCCGCTCCTTCATCGCATCCGACCCCAGCGCCAGGATCGGCGGCAGGCCGATGCCATGGGTCATCAGGCTGGCGCCCAGCCCGCCCGCGCCGGGGGCTGCCAGCTCTTCGGACTGGGTCAGGCTGTGAAAGATGTCGAAGCCCTCCGACGTGCCGCCATATGCCTCGGGATAGCCCAGCCCGAGGATGCCGGCCTGCGCTGCCTTGCGGTGCAGGTCCCGTGGCAGCTCGCCCGCGCGCTCCCAGCTGTCGATGTGGGGCAGAACCTCGCGCTCCACGAAGCGGCGGACCGATTGCGCGACCGCCTCGTGGGTCTCGTCATAATAGGGGCTCTTCGCCCGCCACGCCTCGAACATCCGCATTTGCCTCTCCTCGAGGGCTCGCCTAGCAAGGCGCGCGAGGGGATGAAAAGCTGATGAAACCTTGGTGCCTTGCGGTCGCTGCGGCGGTCGCCCTTGCCGTGCCTGCAGCGGCGCAGACCGCGTTCGAACCGGCCGACATCTATCGCCTGCAATGGGTGTCCGACCCGGTGGTCGCCAGCGACGGAAGACGTGTCCTGTTCACCCGTGCCCGCTTCGACGAGGCGACCGACCGCCGGCAGGCAGCGCTGTGGCTGGCGCACCTGGACGCGGAGGGAAGGGTCGTCGACCAGCGGCTGCTGGTGCCCGAATCGGCAGGCCCCAGGGCTGCGGGCTTCTCCCCCGACGGCAGCCGCATCGCCTATGTCGCCCAGCACATGGGCCGGCCGCAGCTCTTCGTGATGACGCTCGCCGATCCCGTCGGCCGGCTGCTGACCACCGGGGACGTGCCGCCGGAAGCGCCCGTCTGGTCGCCCGACGGCCGCCGCATCGCCTTCGTGGGCAAGGTGCCGAGCCTGCCGCTGATGGTGACCGGCCTTCCCGACCGGCCCAAGGGGGCCGAGCGGGCGCCCGAGAGAT
>JBDNCK010000154.1:0-5146 GCA_046719675.1 Sphingomonadaceae bacterium
GAGGAAGGACCTGCCGGACCAGGAGCTGGCAGGCCCGATCGGGCTTGCCGCCGATTTCTCGGGAACGCTTGGCAATGCCGTCATCACCGGGGGAATCCAGGGACGCAACCTCGTCTACCGCAATCTTGCCTATGGCACGCGGATCGCAGACCTGATGATCGACGGCAGCTTCGAGGGGCCGCGCCTTGCCATCACCCGTCTTTCCGGCACCACCAATGGCGGCACGATCACGGGAGGCGGAAGCATCCTGCTGGCAGCAGAAGGCGCAGGCGAGGTCGATCTTGCCATCCAGCTCGAGCGCGCGCGGCTCGCCAACAGCCCGCTCGTCCGGATGACGGCATCCGGACCGCTGACGCTCAAGGGGAGTCTCGCCCAGGCAACGCTTGCCGGCCGTCTCGACATCGACTCAGGGGAAATCCAGGTCGGCCAGGTCGCGCCTACGGCTGCGGCGACCGTGCCCGTGCGGCGGCGTGGCGCCCCGACACCGGTTGCAACCGCGCCGGCGGGCTCCTCCCTCAGGTTCGATCTGCGGGTGGTGGCAGCCGACAGCGTCAAGGTGGACGGCCTCGGGCTCGACAGCTTCTGGGGCGCCGACATCCGGGTGACGGGCGATCTTGCCAATCCGCGCCTCACCGGGCAGGCGGTGGCGGCGCGCGGAGTCTATGATTTTGCCGGCCGGTCCTTCAACATCTCCCGCGGGCGGATCGGCTTCGTGGGGGACCCGTGGGAATCGACCCTCGACATCCTGGCCACCTCGCGCGGGGAAGGGTTTGAAGCCGGCGTGCTGATCGCCGGCACGGCACGCCGGCCGGAGCTGGGCTTCACCTCCATCCCGCCGCTTCCCGAGGACGAAGTGCTTGCGCGCCTGCTGTTCGGAACCTCGGTTGCCGACCTGTCTTTGCCAGAGGCGGTGCAGCTGGGGGCGGCGCTGGCTTCGCTGCGCGGCGGCGGTGGCGGGCTCGACCCCATCGGCGGCATCCGCCGGGCCACCGGCATCGACCGCATCCGGATTACCGGTGCGGACGCGGAAACCGGCCTTGGGACGGCCGTTGCCATCGGCGAGCGGATCGGTCGCAACCTCTATGTGGAGGTTGCAACCGACACGACCGGCAATGCGCTGACGACCCTTCAGTATACGCTGACGCGCATTCTTTCCGTCCTGGTCCAGGTCAACACGCTGGGCGATGCCAGCGTCAACCTGCGCTACGCACGGGATTATTGAGGGCTCAGCCGCAGTCGATCCGGCCGGAGCCCGATTTCGTGACCGTGCAGCGGGCGCCGCCCGTCACGCGAATGTCGCCCGATCCTGAACCGACCAGGTTGGCGGTGCCGGTTGCCTGGACGGCCGCATTGCCGGAGCCGCGGACAGCGATGTTAGCGGTCGCGCAGGTGAGATCGGCCATTCGCAAGTCCCCGGAGCCAGACACGGCGGCGTTCAGGGCCGAACAGCTGCCAGCCGCACGTACGGAGCCGGAGCCGGAGACTGCGAGATCAAGCGTTCCCGTCTTGACGGAATCGAGGACAAGATCCCCGGAGCCGGAGACTTTGCCATTGAAGCTGCTGCCTTCCGCCCGGTCCACCCGCAAGTCGCCAGATCCGGCGACCGCTGCCGCCGTGATGGCCGGCATGGTCACATGGATGACAGGACGCTGGGTCGACCAGTTCCAGCTTCCCGGCTTGGCCCCGATCCTCAGGGTCTTGCCCTCGAGCCGGATGTCCAGCCGATCGAGATCTGCCTGGGAGCCTTCGGCGCGCACGGAATGGGCCTTGCCCGTGGTGACGACCACCCTGCTCGAGCCGCCAAGCGACACACCGTCGAAGCCGGCAAGATTCCAGGTTCGTTCCGCACCGAGTGCCGGTGCAGATGCAATCAGGACAACAGCAAAGGGAATGAGCGAGCGCATGCATGCTCCTTTCACGGACAATGCAACCCCTCTCGGCGCCCTCCCTACCGCCGCCTGCTTCCATGGGCAAGAATAGGCTCCACCTCTTGGTGGAGCCCGCACCTACTCCTGGAAAAGGTCAGGCGGCCTTCAGGACCTGCTCGATTTCCTTCTGCGCGGCCGGCTCGTCGATGTTCTTCATCGCGGCAAGCTCGCGGGCCAGGCGCGAAATCGCTGCCTCGTAGATCTGCCGCTCGGAGTAGCTCTGCTCGGGCTGGTCCTCCGCGCGGTGCAGGTCGCGCACGACTTCGGCGATCGAGACAAGATCCCCCGAATTGATCTTCGCTTCATATTCCTGGGCGCGACGCGACCACATGATGCGCTTGATCTTGGGCTTGCCCTTGAGCGTCTGGAAGGCGTTCATGAGCGTTGCTTCCGACGACAGCTTGCGCATGCCGACGGTGTCCACCTTGTTGACCGGAACCTTAAGCGTCATCCGCTCCTTGTCGAAGCGCAGCACATAGAGCTCGAGCTTCGCGCCTGCGATCTCGCTTGTCTGGATCTCGATGACCCGCCCCACACCATGCTTGGGGTAGACCACGGTGTCCCCGACCGCGAACCCGAGCGACCTTGCTGCTGCCATGACAGTCCTTTCTGCTTGTTGCGACCGACGCGATGGCATCGCACCTGCGCTGCCACCCGCTCCACTTTCCGGAGGGTCATCAGCCGGCTGGATGGTGAAACCGCGTCGGTGTCAGACGATTCGCACTCTCCACGGTTACCGGTCAGGCCGGCCATCCGATTGGCACACCGGCAGAATCGTCCGATCCGATCGTGGCGCGAGGGCCACCAGCGGACAGCGATATCATCACCGGGACACATGATGTAGCAGATTTATGACGCCTTTTCCACCCCCATGCCGATTGTTCCACCCCGCGGCTGCACCCGGTCCAGGCCCTAGAGGTCGTCGTCATGCTCCGGCCCGCTCATCAGGGCTTCCGAGACTCCCGCCGCATTCGCCCGCACGGCTTCCTCGATCCGCGCAGCCACGTCCGG
Organism: Sphingomonadaceae bacterium; assembly: GCA_046719675.1. GTDB lineage: Bacteria > Pseudomonadota > Alphaproteobacteria > Sphingomonadales > Sphingomonadaceae > Thermaurantiacus. The sequence continues at coordinate 2,940 of JBDNCK010000154.1, forward strand.
ATTGTCCTCCAGGAACTTCTTCGCATTCTCCCGCCCCTGACCGATGCGGGTCGAATCGTAGGAGAACCAGGCACCTGATTTCTCGACGATCCCCGCCTTCACGCCGAGATCGAGAATCTCGCCCGTCTTGGAAATGCCGGACCCGTACATGATGTCGAACTCGACCTGGCGGAAGGGCGGCGCCACCTTGTTCTTCACCACCTTCACCCGGGTGGTGTTGCCGATGATCTCGTCCTTGTCCTTGATCTGGCCGGTGCGGCGGATGTCGAGCCGGACACTGGCATAGAATTTGAGGGCGTTTCCGCCCGTCGTCGTCTCGGGATTGCCATACATCACGCCGATCTTCATCCGCACCTGGTTGATGAAGATGACGATGCAGCGCGAGCGGGAGATGGAGCCGGTCAGCTTGCGCAGCGCCTGGCTCATCAGGCGGGCCTGCAGGCCGACATGGCTGTCGCCCATCTCGCCCTCGATTTCCGCGCGCGGCACCAGCGCTGCAACCGAATCCACCACCAGCACGTCAATCGCGTTGGAGCGCACCAGCGTGTCCGTGATCTCGAGGGCCTGTTCGCCGGTGTCCGGCTGGGAGACGATCAGATTGTCGGTGTCGACCCCGAGCTTCTTGGCATAGATCGGGTCGAGCGCATGCTCGGCATCCACGAAGGCTGCCGTGCCGCCGGCCTTCTGCGCTTCTGCTATCACGTGCAGCGCAAGCGTCGTCTTGCCCGAGCTTTCCGGCCCGTAGATCTCCACGACCCGCCCGCGCGGCAGCCCGCCGATCCCAAGCGCAATGTCGAGCCCGAGCGAGCCGGTGGAAATCGCCTCGATCTCGAGCGCTTCCCGCTGGCCGAGCCGCATGGCCGAGCCTTTTCCGAATGCGCGATCGATCTGGGCCAGTGCCGCCTCGAGCGCCTTTTCCCGATCCATCCCCTTGTCCCTTGTCCTGGCAGAGCCGACCCGGACGCTGGCGTAGAGGAACAAAAGGCGAAAGGAAAGGCCCGGCGCAGGCGGAGGTGCCGGGCGACACGCTCAGGACCTGCTCCCGCGGCGCAGGCGTCAGACGAGCGCTTCGACGGACCGCGTGAGATCGGCAAGCCGGAAGGGCTTGGGCAGGAAGCGGACGTCCATGCCGGCCAGGGCATCGCGCTCGGCGGCATCGGCATAGCCGGACACGAGAAGGACGGGAATGTCGGGCCGGGCACCGCGCAGCCGCCGCACCAGCTCCACCCCGTCAAGCCCGGGCATGCGGATGTCGGAGACGACGGCCGACACCCGCGGATTGGCCGCAAAGGCCTCAAGCGCTGCTTCCCCGCCGCCAACGGCGATCACCTGATAGCCGGCGCTTTCCAGCCCGCGGCGCGCGCAGGCACGCAGCAGCTCCTCGTCTTCGGCAAGCAGGATGAGCGGTGCATCGGCTGCCGCCGGCGCCGGGATCCGCGGCGCTTCGGCAGGCGCTGCCGGAAGATAGACGGTGAAGCGCGCACCGCGCCTGGTGTTGGGGTCGAGCAGGAGAAAACCGCCGGACTGCTTCACCAGCCCATAGGCCGTCGCCAGGCCAAGGCCGGTTCCCTGGCCCGGGCACTTGGTCGTGAAATAGGGTTCGAAGATCCGCGCCCGGATCTCGGGGGGGACACCGGGGCCATCATCGGCAACCGACAGCGCGGCATAGTCGCCGCCTGGCATGAAATCCCGCGCGTCCTCGGGGATATCCGTTGCATCGACCCGCTGGCAGCTGATGGCGATATGGCCTGGCCGGGCCCCGATCGCGTCGCGGGCGTTGGTGACCAGATTGATGAGCACCCGCTCCAGCGCCTCGGGATCGGCCATGACCGCCGTGCCGCGGCGACTGGGAAGCGACAGCCCGATGTGCCGGCCAAGCAGCGCGCGCAGCACCGGCTCCATGCGGCCGACGCGTTCGGCGAGATCGACGCGCTGGGGCTTCAGCGTCTCCTGCCGCGAGAAGGCAAGCAGCTTGCGGATGAGGGCCGCCGCCCGCTCCGCCTGGTCGACGATGAGATTGAGATCGTCGGTCAGCGGATCCTCGGCGGCAAGCCGCCCGGCCATCAGTTCGGCAGTGGCCAGGATGCCTCCCAGCATGGTGTTGAGGTCATGGGCGAGTCCCGCCGCCAGCAACCCGACGCCCTGCATGCGCACCGGGTCGGCAGGCGGGCCCTTGCTGCGTGCGGAGCCCCGGGACGGACTGGCAC
>JBDNCK010000155.1:0-5062 GCA_046719675.1 Sphingomonadaceae bacterium
GCCATCAGCGCCTCCACGATCCGCTGCACAAGCTCGGGGAAGGGCCTCGCAATATCCAGCTCCCAGCTGTGCAGATCCTTGACGCCAAGATAGCCCGATGCCGCGAGCATTGCCTCATAGCCCGGGCGGTGGTGGCCCATCATTACCGTCGGACGGGTGCGGAACCCGTCGACGAGAAGGCCCGGCTCGTCCCAGATGGAAAGGCTCATGGGGCCTTGCGCGCGGGTCATCCCCTGCGCGCGGAGCCAGGCCTCGGCCGTGGCGATGAGGGCCGGGCCGGCCTCCTCCTCCCCTTCCACCACTTCGAAGAGCCCCCACAGGCCAAGGCCGGGCCGGCGCTCGAGGACAAGGTCATCGACATGGGCCGCGATGCGCCCGACCACGCGCCCGGCTCGCCGCGCCAGGAAGCACTGCACCCGGGCATGGCCGAAATAGGGATTGGTGTCGGGCCCGCCGATCAGGGCCAGCGCATCGCCCCGAAGCGGCGGCACCCAGAAGGGATCCCGCGCGTAGACATCCCACAGAAGGTCGACGAAGGCCCGGAGGTCCGCCCGGCCCTTGGCCGGCGCGATTGCAAGGCTCAAGCAGCCTGCCCGCGCGCAGAATCGTCGTTGGCGGCCCGGAGCTCTCGCCGGCGCGGATGGCCCGTGGCAACGCCGCCCGAAAGCCGGGCAACCCAGGGATAGCGGCGGGCGACTTCCTCGGTATAGCCGAGGTTGAACACCGTCGCCGACTTCCCGGGCCGCTCCTCGCGCTCGTAGAAGGTGCCGAACAGCCGGTCGGGCCAGAAGCTGGTGATCCCGAAGTTGCCCGTCTCGTCATGGAAATGATGGGCCATGTGACGCCTCTTCATCGCGGCCAGCCACCTGTTCCTCGGCTTGTAGGACAGATGCTGGATGCAGTGGGCGAACTCGTAGAAGCAGGTGGTGAGAAGACCCGCGGCAACCGCAATCAGGGCGCCGCCGGCCCCGCCAAGCAGATAGCCGACCGGCGCGGTTGCCAGCACGATGGTCGGAAGCGTCGTGTGCAGCGCTCCGAAGAGGACTTCGAGGTGGTTCGGATCCTGGTGATGATCATAGTGAATCCGCTTCCAGGTCGGCGCCAGGAAGGGCACGCGCCACATCCACTTGCCGTGCAGGATGAAGCGGTGGATGAGATACCAGGCAAGCGGATAGATGAGGATGGCCGCCAGCGCAGCGGCGATGCCGCCGGCAAGCGTCGGCGGCACGAAGACCGCAGCCACAAGTGCTGCTGCCGCCAGCAGCAGATAGGCCTGGATCGCGTAATACTGGAAATAGGCGACAACCAGTTCCCGGAAGGTCATCCGGTCAAGATAATGGTCCCGGCTCCAGATGCCGGGCCGGCGCAGCAACTGCAGTCTCACGTCAGGCTCCTGAATGACACGCATGCCCGCTACCGCTGCAATGCGGCAGAAATGGGGTTCACTCCTCGGTTCGGAACAGCACGCTCTCTCCCACCAGCAGGAACAGAAGAAAAGGGGCCCAGGCCGCGACAATTGGCGGCAGGTTTCCGAAATCCGCCATGGCCATGGCGAAATTGTCGGTCACGAAATAGAGGAATCCCAGGGCCAGGCCGATCACGGCACGCAGGAACACCTTGCCGGAGCGCGCCAGCCCGAACGCGGCAACGGCACCCAGAAGCGGCATGAGCGCGGCCGACATCGGGCCGGCAATCTTGTGATGGGCCTGCGCCCGCAGGGCGGCCGTGGGTCGGCCCGCTGCTTCCAGCGCCCTCAACGCCGGCAAAAGGTGCCAGAACGGCGTATGCCTGGCTTCGACGTCGCGGATGTTGAACTGCTCGGGGGTGGCGGCAAGCGGCAGCTCGAGCGTCTCGAAGGGCTCCTGCGTGCCCGTTGCCAGATCGAACCGGCGCCCGTCGATCAGCTGCCATCCGCTCGCGATCGGGCGGGCAGCGGCGGCATCGATCCGCAGGACGAGCCGGTCGTCGACCCGGTCGAAGACCGTGACGTCCGAAAGCCGGGTGCCGTCGCCCTCGCCGCTCACGGCGCCTGCCCGGATCAGGTCGTTGCCGCTGCGCACCCAGGTGTCGCCCGGCCGCTTCCCCGGCGGCGGGATGGGGCGATATTCGACGGCCTTCCAGCGGTCGAACGTCTCCTGCGCGCGCGTCAGCACCCGTTCGTTGAACAGGAAGCTGACACCCGCCACCAGCAGGCCGGCCAGGATCAGCGGGCTCAGGATTTGGTGGGCCGACAGGCCCGCTGCCTTGAAGATGACGATCTCGCTGTTCTGGTTCAGCGTCATGAAGGTCAGAAGCGTTGCCAGCAGCACGGAGAAGGGAAGGAACAGCGCGATGAGCTGCGGCAGGCGCAGCGACACATAGCGCCAGAGCTCGGCCTCGCCATTGCCCTCGATCGCGAGAATCCGGCCTGATTCGCCCAGCAGGTCGAGCGTCTGGAGAATGAGGACGAGGCCTGCCAGGAACCCGAGCGTTCGCAGGAGGAAGAGGCGCGCGGTGTAGCGCGCAAGCGTCGGCGAGGGAAAGAGACGGTCGAGGAACCTCATCAATCGCCTCAGCCTGCCGGAACCGTCGCGTCCTGCATCAGCCGCTGCCGGCGGATGAGCTTCTGCAGGCGGCTGGTGAGCAGGCCGAACCAGCGATCGAGCGCCCCGATCGGCTGGCCGCCGGGCACATGCGCCAGCACATGATAAAGCCACAGGCAGAAGGCCACGAACAGGGCAAAGGGCAGATACTGGGCAAGGGCCGCATCCACCCGGCCGATGGCGGCCATCCGTTCGCCATATTCCGTGAGCTTGTGGTAGCTGACAAGCAGCACGACCGACAGGAACACGCCAAGCGCCGAGGTGCTGCGCTTGGGCGGAACGGCAAGCGCGACGGCGAGGAACGGCAGCACGAAGAGCGCGATGCACTGGATGAGCCGACGGTGGAGGGTCGCAGCCGCCTGCTGCCGCTCCTCGCGCGGGGCTGCGGTGTCGGACGCGCGCGCTGCCAGTTCGGGAATGGAAAGCTCCAGCGCACCGGAGCCGCGCGGCCGGAAGGCATCCATCGGCGGCAGGTTGATGGGAAGATCGTGCTGGACGAATTCCAGCACGCGCGGCGGCACATCGCCTGCGGGATCGTGGACAAGCGTCCCCTCTTCCAGCCGCAGCAGGATGATATCGGGATCGTCGGTCCGGAGGAACCTTCCCGAGCGGGCCGAAGCGGCAATCGACTGCCCGTTCCCTTCTGCGATGCGCAGGAAGATGCCCTTGAGATTCGTCCCGCGCTCGAGGCTTTCCTCCACCCGCAGGGTCATGCCGCGGCCCAGCTGCGCGAATTCGCCGACCTTGATGCTGGCGCCCAGCGCGCCGCTGCGCAGCTCGTAGCGCAGCCCCTCGTAATTGTAGCGGGCATAGGGCTGCAGGAAGCCGACGATCCCGAAATTCACCAGCGCAAAGACTGCAGCCACGATGAACGGCACGCGCAGCATCCGCCCGTAGGAAAGGCCGACGGCCCGCATCGCGTCGAGCTCGGAGGAAAGCGCAAGGCGCCGGAAGGCAAGGAGGATCCCGAGCATCACCCCGATCGGGATGCCAAGGCCGAGATACTCCGGAATGAGGTTGCCAAGCATCCGCCAGACTACCGAGACGGGCCCGCCCTCGTTGATCACGAAGTCGAACAGGCTGAGCATCTTCTCCAGCAGCAGCAGCATCGCGGCAATCACCAGCGTTCCGAACAGGGGCACGAGGATGAGGCGCAGGATGTATCGGTCGAAGGAAAGAAAAAGGCGCATGTCCGGGCGCGCCTAGCAGCCGGAGGAAGTCGCGCAAAGCGCGCCGGGGCAGGGTGCGATCTTCACGGCCAGATCCGCGAACTCCTGCGGGGCAAGCGTCTCCGGCCGCCGGCTCGGGTCGATGCCCAGTTCCAGGAGAGCGGGAAGATCGGCCTTGAGCGACTGGCGCAGCATCTTGCGCCGCTGCGCGAACGCCCTTGCCGTCAGCGCCTCGAGCACGGCCACATCGACATCGGCAAGCGGTGCGCGCGGCACCAGCTGGACCACCGCGCTTTCCACCCTGGGCGCTGGCGTGAAGGCTTGCGGGGGAAGCCGGAGGCAGATGCGCGAGTCCGCCCGGAAGGCCGCCAGCACGGCAAGCCGCCCATAGGCAGGCGAGCCGGGCCGCGCGACGATCCGCTCGGCAACCTCGCGCTGGAACATGAGCGTGGCCGATCGCCACCAGGGCGGCCAGCGCATGCCCGAAAGCCAGCCGACAAGAAGCGGGGTCGCGATGTTGTAGGGCAGGTTTGCGGCGATGTGCGCGCCCTCGCCTGCCAGCGCTGCTGCATCGACCTTGAGCGCATCCCCCGCGACGAGCCGCAACCGGTCAGAGGCAAGCGCGCCCAGCTCCCCAAGTGCTGCAATGGCCCGCGGATCCCGCTCGACGGCCACCACGCGGGCCCCGGCCTTGAGCAGGGCCCGCGTGAGGCCCCCCGGCCCCGGCCCGACTTCATAGACGGTCTCGCCCGGGCGCAGCGGCACAAGGCCTGCGATCCGGTCGAGCAGGTTGCGATCCAGCAGGAAGTTCTGCCCAAGGGCCCGATCGGCGACGAGGCCGGACGCGCGGATCGCCTCGCGCAGCGGCGGCAGGGCGGCAATCCGCGCAGCGAGACTGTCGTCAGCCGGCGGCAGCAAGTGCCCCATTCCGCTGGCGGGCGCAACGGCCGGCCAGCTGGATCGCAGCGATCATGGCACGCGGGCTTGCCTTGCCTTGTCCTGCGATTCCGAAGGCAGTGCCATGATCAGGTGCCGTCCGCAGGACGGGCAGCCCCATCGTCATGTTCACGCCCTCGTCGAAATAGAGCGTCTTGAGCGGGATCAGCGCCTGATCATGATACATGCAGATGACGGCATCGTAACGGCTGCGCGCGCCAGCATGGAAGAGGGAGTCAGGGGCATGCGGGCCGGAGGCTTCGATGCCCTCGTTGCGCAGGATGTCGACGGCGGGCGCCACGATCGTCCTGTCCTCCTCGCCCATGCCGCCTGCCTCGCCGGCATGCGGGTTGAGGCCAGCCACCGCCAGCCTTG
>JBDNCK010000156.1:0-5033 GCA_046719675.1 Sphingomonadaceae bacterium
TTCCAGCCGCGTTGCCCGTCCGCCCGGCCCGGCCCCGCCCCTTCCCGAAATTCACACAATTTGTCGATTCCATCCGAGGAATCGGCGGCCATTGGCGCTAAGGGGGTCCCCGGGAACAGATGCAAGGGTTGGAGCCATGTTCTTGCGAGCAATCGCAATCGGGTTCGTGATTGGTGTGGCGCTGGTCGTCTTCGGAGGCGGCAGCGAAGGGCCTGAGCGCCAGGCCGTTGTCACGGCCATCCCGAGCGGCGGACAATCGGACGCCGTCAGCCGTCACCACCTCCTGAGGTTCGAGCGCGAGCCGGTGCAGCCGTCGCGCCGCGCCATCCCCACGGCCTGAAGTCCCGGCCTAGAGCCCGAGGACGTCTGCCATGCGGTAGCGCCCGGCCGGTTTCCCGGCGAGAAAGCGCGCAGCCGCAAGCGCGCCATGCGCGAAGATGGCCCTGTCCTCGGCCAGATGGGAGAGGATCAGTCGCTCGCCCTCACCGAGAAACAGCACCTGGTGATCGCCGGCTGCACTCCCGCCCCGCATGACCGCCATGCCGATGCCCCCGCGTGGCCGCGGCCCGGAAAGCCCGTCATGGGGTGGCAGACGCAAGGACGCGAGCGCACCCCCGCGTCCCCTCGCCGCCGCTTCGCCCAGCAACAGGGCAGTGCCCGAAGGTGCGTCGCGCTTGCGCCCGTGGTGCAGCTCGGCGATCTCGATGTCCCACTCCGGGCCAAGCCGCGCCGCCGCCATCTCCACGAGTGCGGCCAGCAGGTTGACGCCAAGCGCCATGTTGGGCGCCTGCAGCACCGCGATGGACTCGGCCGCGCGGTCGATCGCGGCATGATCCTCCGGCCGCAGTCCGGTCGTTCCCACCACCAGCGCACAGCCCGCATCCTCGGCCGCCCGCAGATGCTCCCCAAGCGCGTCAGGCGACGAGAAGTCCACAAGCACCCGCGCCTTGTGCGCGACCGGCGCCGCATTTGCGCATACCACCTGGCCACTGCCCAGCAGCGTGCCGCACGCCGGATGGCCCGGCCGCTCCACCCCGCCGGCCAGAGCAAGGTCGCCCGCGCCCGCAATGGCCTCGACCAGCGCCTGCCCCATGCGCCCGCCAACCCCCAGCACGCCGATTGCCAGTCGTTCCATCCGCCCCTCCATTCCGCAGCAATGCGGCCAACGCAAGGCAGCAGCCGGGCCCGAGCTTGCCCAGCCCGTGTCCAGCTCCTAGCGTGTGGGCATGCGCATCCTCCTTGTCGTCGCCCTCTTCCTCGCCGCGCCAGCCCATGCCGCCACGGAACGCTTCAGTATCCTCTTCCAGGCCGTGAAGGCGGGCTTCCTCGAAGCGACAACCGAAGGCGACACCGTCCGCATCACCTATGATTTCAAGAACAACGGCCGCGGCCCGACCATCGCGGAGACGCTCACCATCGGCGCCGATGGTCTCCCGCGCCAATGGGCCATCGACGGCTCGACCACCTTTGGCAACCGGGTCGCCGAACGGCTCGACATCGCGGGCGGCATCGCCCGCTGGACGGATTCGACCGGCAGCGCCGAAAGCCCGAAACCGGCCCTCTACATCGCCCAGGATGGCAGCCCCTGGGCGCTCGGCCTCTATGCCCGCGCAGCCCTGGCGCGCGGTGGCAGCATCGCAGCGCTCCCAACCGGCACCCTCCTCGCCGAGCGCGGGCCATCGCTTGCCGTCACCGGCCAGTCCGGCCCCCTCCAGGTCACACGGGTGACGCTCACCGGGATCGATCTCAACCCGACCACCATCCTCCTTGATCCCGACGATGCACTCTTCGCGCTGGTGACCCCGCGGTTCCTGATGGTGCGCGAAGGGTTCGAAGGCGAGGCCGAGCGGCTGCAGGGCCTCGCCAGCGAATGGACGGCCGAACGGCTGAACCGCATCGCGCGCCAGGTCGCAAGGAGGCCCGATCGCCCGATCCGCTTCACCAACGTCCGGATCTTCGAAGCGGCGACCGGCACCCTGTCAGGGCCCGCTGCCGTCGTCGTCGAGGGCAACCGCATCGCCCGCATCGAAGCGGCAACCACGCGCCCGCGGGCCCGCGAAGTCGTGATCGATGGCGAAGGCGGCACGCTCATCCCCGGCCTTTTCGAAATGCACGGCCACATTGGCGACACCACCGCGCTCATGAACATCGCCGCCGGCGTCACCAGCGTGCGCGACATGGGCAACGACAATGACGTGCTCGCCCGCCTCATCGACGGCATTGCCGCAGGCGAGCTCGTTGGCCCGCGCATCCTGCGCTCCGGCTTCATCGAGGGCAAAAGCCCCTTCAGCGCCCTGAACGGCATCGTCGTCGACAGCGAGGAAAGGGCGGTGGAGGCCGTCCGCCATTACGCCGCGCGCGGCTTCTGGCAGATCAAGATCTACAACAGCATCGACCCCGCCTGGGTGCCAGCCATGGTGGCCGAAGCACACAGGCTAGGCCTCAGGGTCTCCGGCCATGTTCCCGCCTTCACCACGGCCGACGCGATGCTGGAAGCCGGCTATGACGAGCTCACCCACTCCAACCAGCTGATGCTCAACTGGGTGCTGAAGCCCGGAGACGACACCCGCACGCTGCTGCGCCTGACCGCGCTCAAGCGGCTGGCCGATTTCGATCTTTCAGGCCCAGCCCCGCAGCGCACCCTCGCCCTCATGGAATCGCGCAAGGTCGTCCACGATCCGACCCTCACCATCCTCGAGGCGCTGATGCTGAACCGCAACGGCGAGATCCCGCCAGGCGCTGCCGACTGGTTCGACCATCTGCCCCCCGGCGCGCAGCGCAGCCAGAAGCGCGCGCTCGCCGACATCGCCGACGCGCAGGACGATGCCGCCTATCGCGGCGCCTGGGAAACAACCCTTGCCGTCATGCGCGAGCTGCATCGCCGCGGCACCCTCATCGTGCCGGGAACCGACTATGGCGGCGGCCTCTGGCTGCACCGGGAACTGGAACTCTACACCCGCTTCGGCATGACCCCGGCCGAAGTCCTCACCCGTGCCACGCGCGACATGGCGCGCTACACCGGGCAGGAGGATCTCGGCGAGATCGCACCCGGCAAGCTCGCGGACTTCTTCCTCATCGCCGGCAACCCGCTCGAGGACCTCAGCGCCACCAAGTTCACTCGCGCCGTGGTGAAGGACGGAACCCTCTATTTCCCGGACGAGATCTACCCCTTCTTCGGGATGCGGCCGCTGGCGGCCCGCCCGCCCGTCGCCGTCCCGCGCGGAGCCAGCTTCTGAGCCGCCCGCAGCGCATCGTCATCCTGACGGGCGCCGGTGTTTCGGCCGAATCGGGCGTGCCCACCTTCCGCGGCCCGGACGGGCTGTGGGAGGGCCACCGCATCGAGGAGGTCGCCACACCCGAGGCCTTTCATCGCAACCCCGTCCTCGTCCAGCGCTTCTATGATGCCCGCCGCGCGCGTCTGTCCGAAGTGGCCCCCAACGCGGCCCACGTCGCGCTCGGCGAGCTCGACAGGCGCTTTGCCGGCGATCTGCTCCTCGTCACCCAGAATGTTGATGACCTGCACGAGCGCGGCGGCGCCCGCCGGCTCGTCCACATGCACGGGGAGCTGAAATCCGCCTGGTGCCTCGCCTGCAACAGCCGCACCCGGTGGGAGGGCCCGCTTTCGGACGCGCCCGCCTGCCCGGCGTGCGGCGCGCGCGGCCAGCTCCGTCCCGATATCGTCTGGTTCGGCGAGATGCCCTACGAGATGGGCCGCATCTACCACGCGCTCGAGGCCTGCGACCTCTTCGTTTCGATCGGGACTTCGGGGAATGTCTATCCCGCCGCCGGCTTCGTCAATGCCGCGCGCGCGGCCGGCGCGCACACGCTCGAACTCAACCTCGATCCGTCGATGGCCTCCGACCGGTTCCACGAAAGCCGCCTTGGTCCGGCAAGCCAGCTGGTCCCGGCCTGGGTTCAGGAAATCCTCGCCGCCTGAGGGCGCCGCGCATCCCTTGCCAACACCGCGCTGCACCCGCATTGTGATTGTTCGGCCTCGCGCGCACGCTGCCGAAAGCGGTCAGGGTCCAGACAAGCGGGAGAGGAGCGAGCATCCGGCCCCGAAGCTGCCGAACCGCACGGCCCAGTTGGCACGTCTTGCCGATGTGATGTATTCCCGCAGGCGCCACCGGCATCGCAGGACATGCCATGGGACGCGGCGTCGAAATGTCGGATCCGGGCCGGCTGCAATCGCTGGTCCATGACCTGCCGCCAAAGGCGCGGGCAGCATTGCAGCTTCTGATCGCAGCCTATCCGGAGCCGGTCTCCAGGCACGACCTCGCGGATATCGTCTGGAACGGCGAAGCCATCGCCAACGACAGACTGGTGCGCTGCATCGGGACCATTCGCCGGCATCTGGCTAGCCACACAGGCTGGGCGATCCACACCCATTATGGCCTCGGATACCAGCTGGTGGCGACTGGCCCATCGACGCGCACGCGTCCCCACGGTCATGGCCGGCTGGCGGAAGCCGCCAGCGGGCGAGCGGCCTGGGCGGAGACGCCTCTTGTCGCGCGCACGATGATGGACCCGCGCGACCGGCCGGCGCTGGATGCGGCCCGGCGCTTGCTGGAGGCGCTGGTGGAGACGGCACCGCGCTTTGCCCCGGCGCGCCTGTTGCTGGCCGAGCTGCTGGCGCGCCTGTTGCTGGCCGAGCTGCTGGCGCATCTGGCGGCCTGGGAGCCAGGCCATGGCGGCCGGTTCCTGCCCGCTGCCCGGCGGCAGCTGGCCTTCGCCCGCCGACTCAACCCCGACGGCCGGGGCCAGCTTGCCCTGGCAGCGCATCTCCACGATCTTGCCTGGGAGTTTGATGCGGCAGCCGCGCTGCATGAGCAGGCGCACGATCCCGACGATGCCGAAACCCACGAAGCCCATGCCATGCATCTGTGGGCGCGGGGCGAAACGGCAGCAGCCGCACAGGCGCTCAAACGGGCGGTCGCCCTGCGGCCGGTGTCCGCCCGGCTGCTGCTGTCCTTGAGCCGCGTGGCCTATTGTGCGGGCGATCATTGCCGCACAGCAGGCCTACATGACCGGCG